>NZ_JBXKJL010000523.1:0-76539 GCF_056994735.1 Geomonas sp. | reverse complement strand
ACCGGAAGGCGGTCGGCGCCACCACCCGTGAGCTGCACGAGTGGTTCAAGAGCGAGCATCGCGTCACCTGCTGCAAGGTCCTGACCGCCAAGGGGAAGAGCGGTTGCATCGAGCTCACCTCGAAGGTGGCCGGGAAGATTGCGGAGCTGCTGCAGGAGAAGGGAAGTAAAGGGAAGAGGAGCTGACTATGTACATCGACAGACTTTTAAGACTCATCGCAGGGACCTTCATCATGCTCTCCGTGGCCCTGGCCCATTACCACGACCCCCGCTGGCTGTGGTTCACCGCCTTCGTGGGACTCAACCTATTCCAGTCAGGCTTCACCAACTGGTGCCCGATGATGGCCATCCTTGACAAGCTGGGGGTGCCGAAGCTGCCGCAGAAGAGCTGCTGTAAATGAGCTGCCGGATCAGGATCGTCTGCGACAACTCCGCAGGCCCCCTCTCCGGCACGTTGGGAGAGCATGGCTTCGCCGCCCTCGTCGAGCGTGACGGCGAAACGATCCTCTTTGATACCGGAGGTGGCCAGACCCTCCTGCACAATGCCCAGCGCATGAATCTGGACCTGAGGGGGGTGGGGCAGGTCGTACTGTCGCACGGACATTACGACCACGCAGGCGGGCTGTGGGCTCTCCTGCAAAGCTGCGGGCCGAAGCGGGTCCTCGCCCACCCTGATGTCTTTGCCAAGCGTTATTCTGTCCGGGAAGGGGTGTCGCATTCGATCGGGATCCCCTATGATGAAACCTTTCTGGAAGGAGTCGGGGCGTCATTTTCCTACAGTGACAGCTTCCGGGAAATCGGTCCGGGAATCTTCTTGACCGGCGAGGTGCCGCGGGTGACCTCCTTCGAGGAGGGCGATAGCGGGCTTTTCTTCAATCTCAACGCCTGCGAGCGGGACCGCGTGGCCGATGACCAGTCGCTGGTGATCGTGACCCCGAAGGGACTGCTCCTCCTTTTGGGCTGCTGCCATTCCGGGGTGGTGAACACCGTGGAACTGGCACGGCAAAAGACGGGCATCGAGGAATTGTACGGTATCGTCGGCGGCTGCCATCTCGGCTTTTCCTCGCAGCTCCAGCTCGACGAGACGGTCAAGGCGCTGAAGCGGTACCGGGTGAAAAAGATCTCCGCCGGTCACTGCACCGGGTTCCAAGCCTCTGCCAGGCTGGCCCACGAATTCCCCGGAGCCTTCAAACCTGCGCATGTAGGGTACACGTTGGAATGTGAGTGACAGCGCGAATGCACCCTTCGACAGGCTCAGGGTGAACGGCTTGAACTACCAGTAAACTTTCCCACAGGCTCAGGGTGAACCGGCTGCAGTTGTCAGCACGCTCTCCCACAGGCTCAGGCGAAAGAGGCTGAACCTACGAGTACCTCTCGGACAGGCTCGGCTGAACCGGCTGAATGTATCAGCTGAAGGGCAGAGCCCGACAGTCGGAGTTCGACAAGATTGAAGAAAAAGAAAACCGTTCGTGCCGAGCCTGTAGAAGCACGCAAGCTGAAGTGCAGGTAGTTTCAATGGAGGTTTTGTGAAAGCTGTAAAAGTATTGATGATGATTTCGGCACTCGTTACCGCCACCGTTTCCCATTCATTTGCCCAGGGCGTGGTAAACCTGAGCGCGCCGGAGGCAAAGGCGCTCCTGGCTAAAAAGAGCGGGATCGTCCTGCTGGACGTACGCACTCCGGAGGAGTATCGGCAGGCCCACCTGCGCGGGGCGATGCTGATCCCTCTCGACCAACTGGAAAAAAGGGTTCGGGAGGTCCCGCGTGACAAGCCGGTCCTCCTCTATTGCGCGGTGGGCGCACGTTCCAACACCGCGGCCCGTCTGCTGGCCTCCAAAGGCTACCGCGACCTTTACCACATCGCGGACGGCATCGTCGGCTGGTACAAGAGCGGCTTCCCGATCGAGAAGGGCCGCTGACCCTCCCGATGTAACCGTCCCACCCCGTCCCTCCCCTTGAAGGGGAGGGCGCTTCCTGCAATATCCGCCTTCGTAGGAGCGCCGTCCTCGGCGCGAACCTTCGCGGCGACGATGCCGCCCTTACTGTCGAACTCAGGTGAGGCACAGCGACGCACCCCAGGCGCCCTCGTACACCCCAACGCCAGTCCCCCGCATCTTCATCTCATCTCCGCTGGCTCTCCCCATTTTACAGGCAACTCATATCCTAACCCCCTTTGCTGCCACGAAAATACTGGTAAACTTGGGAGCTGAGGGAGCTTCCGCTCAAGCTCTGGAGATTTCCCCCGATAAGTATGGAGGAGGTAGTCGGCGGAGGAATGATGGGCACGGGACGGGAAAACATAGCGGAAAGAGCGCTGGAGCTGGTCGATTCGGGGGTCGTGCACCTGGATGGTAACGGCAAGGTCGTGCTCATCAACCGCAAGGCTGAAGAGATCCTCAAGATCAGCCGGACCGAGGTGCTCGGCAAGCGTGTCGACATGCTCCCGCTCAGGACCCCGATCTACCGGGTGCTCAGCGAAAATTCTCCCGAGGAGCCGGTGGAGATCAGCATCGACGGTGCGGTGGTGCTGGTGCGCTCGGTCCGCGTTCCCATGGACGGCGGCTGCGGTGACCTGTTTGAACTGCGGGACGTAACCCAGGAGAAACGGGAGAAGCGGGACCGGGAGGAGTTCGTCGCCATGATGACCCATGACCTGAAGTCCCCCCTCACCGTGATCATGGGATACGTGCAGGCGCTCCTGGGAGAGGTCCCGGACAAGGTCGACAGCTCGCTGCAGCTCTTCCTCAAGGAGATGGACAAAAGCGCCAAGAAGATGCTGACCATGATCGAGGACGTGCTGGACGCCTACCGGCTGGAGGCCGGACTCCTGCAGATCGATCGCCAGCCCTGCAACGTGCGGGCGCTCCTGGAGGGTTGCTGCAACGACGGCGCCCGGGAGGCGGTGGTCCACGGCTCGACCTTCTCCATCGACATCCGCCCCGACCTGCCGCGGTTAAACCTCGACGGGAAGCAGATCGCCCGCGTCTTTTCCAACCTCATCGGCAACGCCGTCAAGTTCACCCCCAGGCGGGGCACCATCCAGGTCCGGACCGAGGTGCACGACGAGTACCTGGTCGTGGAGGTCGTGGATACCGGGATCGGCATCCCCCCCGACGAGGTACCCCGCATATTCAACAAGTACTTCCGGGCCACCGGGGCCCAAGGCTTCAAGGGAACCGGCCTGGGGCTCACCATCAGCAAGGCCATCGTCGAAGCCCACGGCGGGAGCATAGACGTGGAAAGCGCCGCCGGGAAAGGCAGCCGCTTCTCGGTCTTCCTCCCCCTCGACTGCGACAAGCCGTTATCCATTAAAGTTTCCAGCGCCACAGCCGATTAGCCATCCATGAAACCTGGATGCGGCGCGGCCGGAGGGCTTCTTCAGGCGGCGACGCCGGGAGGCCGATGGTGCCGGGCGCCAAGGCATCAACACCCAAGGAGGAAAAGAGCATGGGCAACGTACTGATAGTCGACGATTCTTCAACCATGAGAAAGATCATCTCCCGCAGCCTGCGCCAGGCGGGGCTCGCGGTCGACGACATCTACGAGGCCGGCGACGGCATCGAGGGGTTGAGCACGATGGAAGGAAAAAAGATCGACCTGATCCTTTCCGACATCAACATGCCCAACATGGATGGCCTCGAATTCATCAAGGCGGTCCGGGCCAAAGGGGTAAACGTCCCCATCGTGATGATCACCACGGAGGGTGGTGAGGACATCCTGAAGGAGGCGATGTCCAGCGGGGCGAGCGACAGCATCAAGAAGCCGTTCACCCCCGACCAGCTGAACGAGAAGCTCGGAGGACTTTTATGATGGCTCTCAACGAGGAGATCGCGCAGAGCACCCACCTGAGCGAGGAGGAACTGGCCGGCTACGTGATCAACGCCACCAAGGAGGTCTTCAGCACCATGGTGATGTTGGATCCGCAGGACAGTTACCCGCTCAAGGAGCCGGTCACCTCATTCCACTGCTCGGTCACCGGCATGGTCGGCCTGGCAGGCACCTACACGGGAATTCTCTCCATCCACTGTCCGCGGACCCTGGCCCTGCGCATCACCTCCAACATGCTCGGCATGGACGTCGACGAGGTCACGGAAGACGTCAACGACGCACTGGGCGAGATAGCCAACATGCTGGGCGGCTACGTGAAGCAGATCCTGTCGAAGGGGGGGCTCGATATCAACCTCTCGATACCGACGGTGATCTCCGGCGAGGAATACACCATCAATTCCATGTCCGACAGCGACTGCGTAGTCATACCTTTTACCAATGAAAACGAGCGTTTCCTGGTGGGACTGAAGCTGCACAAGGAAGCCTGAAGCGGGATCACTGATGTCTGCCTATCAAAATCTGCAATCGATGCTGGACGCGGCCATGAAGCAGGCGGGCGAGGAAAGCAGCATGCTCCTCGGCCAGAACCTGACGGTGGCCGCCTCGGACGTGCTGAACACCGACCGCAGGAGCTACCTGGCCGGCGAGGACGGCGCCATATACGTGGTCGGCGTGGAATCCCGCGAGGCCTACCCCGGGCGCTTCTACCTCCTCTTCTCGCTGGCCGACGCCATCGTGATGAGCAGCATCCTCCTCGGCATCCCCGGTCCCCGCATCCAGGAGAAGCGCAGGCTCAGCATCCAGGAGCCCGATGACGTCGACGCCTTCGGCGAGATCGCCAACCAGATCATCGGCTCCTTCAACTCAGTCTTCCAGCCGAAGCTCCCGGACAAGGTGCACCTCAAGCTCCTCTCTCCGCAGAAGTACATCCCGGAAGTCGACAGCCTGACCGACGAGCTCCCCTTGCCCGAGGGGCCTTACCTCATGTACCGTGCACCCCTGGAGATCGCCGGGCACGAGATGAACCGGCTGGACATCATGATCCCGCCCCCGCTGGCCAAGCTCTTCGACCCGGAGGGAGAGGAGGCCGCCGAGCCCGCAGCTGCCGAGCCCGAGGCGGCCGCGGAGGAGGAAGGCGAGGTCATCCCGGCGATCCTGGTCCTGGGCGACGAGGATTCCCGCCAGGAGATCGTGGACGGGCTGGCGCCGGCCGGCTTCAACGTGATCGATGCCCCCCTGGGCGCCGACCTCCCGCAGCTCTTCTCGCAGGAGGAGTTCCGCATCGCGGTCATCTCCCTCAAGCGCACCTTCGACCGCGACCTCTCCATCTGCAGGAGGGTGGTCCCGATGGCCAGAAAGCATGGGGGGGAGGTGGTCCTCTGCGCCCCCGAGTGGACCCGTACCTCCGTCCTCAAGGCCCTCAAGGCCGGTGCCCGCGACATCATGATCCTCCCTCTCGACCCCCGGGAGCTGAACCTCAAGGTCGACAAGATCCTCAACGCCTGATAGCCCGAGTCAAAAAACCATCTCGTCCTGCGGCTTTTTTGACTGGAGGGGCGCGCCTTGCGCCGCGCCTCTCTCCGTAGGCTCCCCTCATTCCCGAAAATCCCAGTAAATCCTGAAGTTGCACCGCCGCGGGACTCTCCGTGCGCTCCGGCATGCCTTTTGCCTTGCCACTCCCCATGATCTATACGCGGCGTACAGCTCGCCCGGGGCTTCTCCCCTGGCTACTTATGGTGATCCTCGTCTGCGCCCTCCCGGTGACGGCGCAGGCGCAGCAGGATAACCGTCTGCGCCGCATCCAGGTCATCCCCCACAGGGGCTTCACCACCGTCAAGCTCTTCTTCCAGGATCCTCCCGACTACCGGGTCAGCGCCCTTCCCGGCCGCGTCCGGGTCAGCGTCAGGGGGGCCGATTCCCCTTCCTTCAAGAGGCTGCGCTCCTACAGCGACCCCCAGGTATCCGGGGTCTTCTGCTCCGCCCGCTACCACGGCCTGAATATCGTGATCCCGGTCCGGGAGCGGGAGTCGGTCGTGCAGGCGCTCTCGCTGGCGGACCCCTCGGTGCTCTCCCTGGAGATCGGCCCGGCGGTAAGAAGGGGGCTGCCCCGACCGGACATCGCGCCGGGACGCGAGCCGATCCTCAGCGGCACGGAGGAGTTCGTGCGCCAATTCCAGGTCCCGGCCCGTTCCGGGCTCCCCTTCACGCCGACCGACTCGAAGCTCCTCAAGGGGCTCCTTTCCCCCGAGGAGGTGAAGCTCTTCCAGCGCGCCGAGGGCCTTCTCTACCGTGAGCAGGCGAGCGAGGCCGTCGAGGCCTTCAACTATTTCCTGGCCAAGTCCCCGGCGGTACGGGCGCTGGCCTGGTACCGCCTCGGTGAGGCGCTGGCACTGCTCGACCGCAACTCCGAGGCGCTATCCGCCTTCCGGCAGGGGGAGACCCTATGGCCGGCCTACCTGGAGCAGGCCCCGGAGATCGTGCTGAGCTATGCCGAGGTGCGGGGCAAAAGCGGCGACTTCGCAGGGGGGCGCACACTCCTCGCCCGGCTGATCGACCGCTTCTCGGGCACCGTCTATGCGGCTCCCCTCCTCGACCGGCTGGCCCTCATGTGGGAGCGGCAGGGTGAAACGGCCCTGGCTCTGTCGATGTACCGCACCCTGGTGGCGCACGCCCCCGGAACTGCGGCCGCAGCCCGCGCGCGGCTGAAGCTGGCCGACCGCGAGATGTTCTCGCTCTCCCGGGACCGCTACCGGGCCCTCCTGGAGAGGTACCGGGGAATCTACCAGGCCCCCGGGGATTTCTCCACCAGGGACGAGGCCCTCTTCAAGATGGCGCTTCTGCAGGGGCTCTACGGCCCGTCCCGCGAGGCGCTGGAAGCAGCCGTCAACTACGACACCTGCTATCCGCGCGGGATCTTCTCCACCGTGGTCAAAAAGATGCGGGAGGAACTCCTCTTCCCTGTCTACCTGGAACTCTACGCCGCCAAGGACAACGCGGCCCTGGCCAGGCTGGCCCTCGACAACCGGGAGTACCTGGCCCGCTGCTTCAGCGACTCTCGATTCGTCCCCCGCCTGGCGGAAGCCTTCCGCGGCGCCGGGATGCTGACCCGGGAACTGGAGCTCTTCGGCTACCTGGCCGACCGGAGCTGGGCCGCGGGCGCGGCTCCCTTCATAGCGGCCGTCACCGTCGAGGACGCGCTGACCCTGGGGAATCTCACCCTGGCCGAATCCACCGCCCGTGGCTACCTCAGCCGCTTCCCGTCCGATTCACGGGTGCCCAGGGTGCGGGAACAGCTGGGCCGGATCTTCTTCGAGAAGGGTGATCTCAAGGGCGCCGCGGCCGAGCTGGCCTTTCTCGCCAAGGGGGGGAGGCCCGAATTCCCCGAGAGCGACTACTACCTCGGCAAGGCCCTGGCCGCCGCCGGAGAAGAGCGCGGAGCCGAACGATCGCTCTCCCGCTTCATCGCCCAGGCCCCGAAAGGATCCCCCCTCCTCCCCGACGGCTACTTTGCCGCGGGGGGGGCCAGGGTCGCCCTCAAGGAGTACCCGGCGGCGCTCACCGCCTACCGCGAGGGGGCGAAGCTCGCCTCAGGGGAGAGCGCGGATCAGTTCCGCTACAAGATGGGCGAGCTCTATCTGCAGATGAACATGGTGCACGAAGCCCGCGAGACCTGGGAGCAGGTGGCGGCCCGCGGCGGAAGTGGGACCTGGGGCAAGCTGGCCGCAGAGGCCCTGGCCGACCTCAAGTGGCGGCTGAAGATCTCCCGCGAGCTCCCCTGATTTGTCAAAATCCTGACTCACTCCCGCCGGAAGCCGCGCCAGCAGCGGCCCGGCGAGCTGGTACGCCTTTTGCTGCAGCGACCTGCGACACCTAAGGAGGGTGAACCATGCCCGTTGAGGGAATTTTCGGAACCACAGTAGAGCTCCTCGGCAAGACCCTGGACATGCGGGCCAAGAGGCAGGCGCTGATCTCGGGGAACCTGGCCAACGTAGAGACCCCCGGCTACACCCCCAGCGACCTTTCCTTCGAGTCGGAGCTGAAGGGCGCCCTGGAAAAGGGGGGAAGGGGTACGCCCTCGACCACCAATCCCAGGCACATACCGCTCAGGCACGGAACGGGCTCGCTCGAGATGGTGCAGGGAACGGTGGTGCAGGCAGCCGACGGCAACACCGGCCCGGACGGCAACGGCGTGGAGATGGAGAGCGAGATGTCGAAGATGGCGGAGAACCAGATCATGTACAACGCCTCCATCCAGCTCCTCGCGAAAAAATTCGAAGGACTGAAACAGGCAATCAAGGGGGCTCTCTAACATGGACTTCTTCTCCTCGATGGACATCAGCGCCTCGGCGCTCACCGCAGAACGGACCAGGATGAACCTGATCTCCAGCAACCTGGCCAACGCCAACTCCACCCGTACCGCGGAGGGAGGACCGTACAAGCGCAAGGACGCCCTCTTCGCCGCGACATCGGCCAACGCCTCCGGCTCCTTCGGCGCCGCGCTCGGGAAGGCCACCCAGGCCAGGGGAGGAGTCCAGGTGACCCAGATCGTGGAAGACCAGAATCCCCCCCGGATGCAGTACGAGCCCAACAACCCGGACGCCGACGCCTCCGGCTACGTGGCCTATCCGAACATCAACGTGGTGGAGGAGATGGCCGACATGATCTCTGCCAGCCGCAGCTACGAGGCCAACGTCACCGCCGCCCAGGCCGCCAAGAGCATGGCTCTCAAGACCCTGGACCTCGGCCGCTAGTCAATAACAGGAGAAACCGGATGCAGATATCAGCGATAGAAGGGGTCGGCGGGGGCCTGTCCCAGGCGTTCCCCGTCAAGGGGGCGCAGGAAGCCCAGTCCAACCCGACCCAGAGCTTCGGCAAGGTCATGGAAGAGATGGTCGGCAAGGTCAACGACCTGCAGCAGAACGCCGACCAGTCGATCCAGGGCCTCGCCACCGGCCAGAGCAAGGGGCTCCACGAGGTCATGATCGCGGTCGAGAAGGCGAGCATCTCCTTCCAGCTCCTGAGCCAGGTCCGCAACAAGGCGGTCGAGGCCTACCAGGAGATCATGAGGATGCCGGTGTAGGCCGCCGTGTCAGAGGGGGAGCGAGGTATTGCTCTCCCCTGTTGGCGGCATCCCCCTCCTTTGACGGGGGGGGTAAGCAGGGGGAAGGGAGCATGATGAAGCCGTTGATGTGGAGATGCCATGCCGGAAGGCCTTAAAAAACTGCTGGAACCGTTTCTCGCGCTGAGCAACGGGAAGAGACTCGTGGTAGCCGGGGTGGCGCTGGCCTCCCTGCTGGCCTTCGGGGCCCTGATCGCCGTCGCGAACAAGACCGACTACCGCCCCCTCTTCTCCAACCTCAACTCGGACGACGCGGGCGAGATCGTGAAGAAGCTCAAGGAGCAGAAGGTCCCGCACCAGATCACCGATGACGGCAAGACCATCATGGTGCCCTCGGACAAGGTCTACGACCTGAGGCTTTCCATGGCCAGCGACGGGCTCCCCCAGGGGGGAGGCGTCGGCTTCGAGATCTTCGACCGCAAGAACTTCGGCATGACCGAGTTCGTGCAGAAGCTCAACTACCAGCGGGCGCTGCAGGGCGAGCTCTCCCGGACCATCTCCCAACTGGCCGGGGTCGAGTCGGCCCGGGTGCACCTGGCCATTCCCGAGAAGACCCTCTTCAAGGATTCCGAGAAACCCGCCACCGCCTCGGTGGTGCTCAAGATGCGCTCCAACCGTGTCCTCCGAGACTCCGAGGTGCAGGGTGTGGTGCACCTGGTCTCTTCGTCGATCGAGGGGATGGACCCGGAGAACGTCACGGTGCTCGACAGCCGCGGCAAGATGCTCTCCTCCAACTCTCCCACCGATCCCGCCAGCAAGCTGACCGGCGTCAGGCAGGAGACCCAGCGCCAGTTCGAGAAGAGCGAGGAAGAGAAGCTGCAGAGCCTCCTGGACAAGGTGGTCGGCTCCGGCCGTTGCGTGGCCAGGGTCTCCGCCACCTTCGATTTCAAGAAGGTCGAGCGGTACGAGGAGCGCTACGACCCCGAGACCGCGGCGGTGAGGAGCGAGCAGCGCAGCGAGGAGAAAGGCGGCACCACCACGACCGCCGCGGGGCTCCCCGGGGTGCAGTCCAACCTGAACCGTACCCCGCCCCAGGCGGGGAGCCAGGGCGGCGGCTCCAAGAGCGACGAGACGCTGAACTACGAGGTGAGCCGCTCCACCGCCCGGACCATCGAGCCGGAGGGGGGCCTGAGCAAGGTCTCGGTGGCCATCCTGGTGGACGGCAAGTACGAGTTCGCCCCGGGCGCCAAGCCCGATGCCAAACCGAAGTATCAGCCGAGGTCCCCGGACGAGTTGCAGAAGATCGAGGCGCTGGTCAAGAGCGCGGTGGGCTTCAACGCCGAGCGTGGCGACCAGGTGACCGTGGCCAACATCCCCTTCCAGGAGACGGCCGATGGCGGCCCGGAGCCCGAGCCTTGGTGGAATGCCCCCTTCGCCCAGACGCTCCTCAAGAACGGCCTGATCGCCTTGGGCTTCCTGGCGCTGGTCCTGCTGGTTATCCGGCCGCTGCTGAAGGTCCTGAGGACGGAGAAGCCGCAGAAATCCTTCCTGCCGCTGCAAAACGACGCCGAAAGCGCGCACATGATCGAGGAGCAGCGCAGGGAGCAGGAGAGGCTGCGGCTCACCCAGATCGAGCTGGTGGAGAAGGTCAAGCAGGACCCCTACCAGGTCGCCCAGATCCTGCAGAACTGGCTTACCCAGAAGGACTAGCTTGAATATGACTTTTGAAAGAGGTGTTGCATGACCGGAGCGGAAAAGGCCGCGGTGCTGCTGTTATACCTGGGCCCCGAGGCCACGGCCAAGGTGTTCGGCCACATGGACGACTCCGACATCAAGAAGATCAGCCAGAGCATGTCGAGGCTCGGCCACGTCCCGCGCGAGGATATCTCCTCGGTGGTGTCCGAGTTCACCGACATCACCAATCCCGAAACGGGCTTCTTCTCGCAAGGGGAGGAGTTCGTCAAGAAGATCCTGGAGAAGGCCCTGGGCCCGCTGAGGGCCGAGACGCTCCTCCAGGAGATCCGCACGGCCGGCATCGGCGACATGACCGACATGCTGGCCTCCATGGACCCCCGCACCATAGCCAACTTCTTCTCGCAGGAACACCCCCAGACCATCGCCGTGATCCTGGCCAAGCTCAAGCCGAAGCAGACCAGCGAGATCATCGCCCTGCTGCCGCAGGAGCTGCAGGCCGAGGTGGTGATCAGGATAGCCGAGGTCGACCAGGTTTCCCCGGAGATCCTGGCCGAAATCGACGAGGTCATCCGCCTCGAGCTGACCGCGCTGGGCGGCGTACAGCGCTTCAAGGTCGGCGGCGTCGAGAAGGTGGTCGACATGTTCGCCCACCTCGACAGAAGCCGCGAGAAGAAGATCCTCGACAAGCTCGACACCATGAACCCGCCGCTGGCGGAGGTCATCAGGAAGCACCTCTTCACCTTCGAGGACATCTTCAAGCTAGACGACCGCGCCATCCAGGCCATCATGAGGGAGGTCTCCAACGACACCCTGACCCTGGCCATGAAGACCTCCACCGACGAGGTGAAGGACAAGATCTTCCGCAACATCTCCTCGCGCGCCGCCGAGATGATCAAGGAAGACCTCGAGGTCATGGGCCCCGTGCGCCTCTCCGACGTGGAAAAGGCGCAGTCCGAAATCATCAAGATCGTCCGGAAGATGGAGGAGGAAGGGAAGGTGGTTATTGCCGGGCGCGGAGCCGACGATGTCCTCGTCTAGGACCAAGATCATCAGGAAGGGAGCGGAGGCGCATGCCCCGTACACCCTCGAACCCCTGGGGCAGGAGCTCCCGAGCCTTGCGGCCGGGGAGTTCTTCCGCCCCATCGCCCTCGGCGCCAGCGAGCCCGAGGAGGTCGTGGCCGAGGAGGAGGAACCGGCTGTTCCCCCCAGCATCCCCGAGGAGGAGGCCATGCGGATGGTCCGCGAGGCCCGGGCCGAAGGGATGAGGGAGGGGAGGGCGCAGGCCGAGGCCGAACTCTCCAAGGTCTGCGAGGCCCTCGGTCAGGCGCTTTTGGCCACCGGTTCGCTGCGCCCACAACTGATGCACGAGGCCGAGGACGACCTCCTGAAGCTCTCGGTGCTGATCGCCCGCAAGGTCATGCTCAGGGAGTTCGCCTGCGACCCCGGGATCATGGCCGGCCTGGTGCAGGCGGCGGTCGACATGGCTTCCGACGAGGGGGGGGTGACGGTGAGGCTCAACGCGGACGAGTACCAGATAGCGACAGAGTGCCCGGAATTCAAGGAACTCCTCAGGGAGAATCCCAGGATCAGCCTCAGGCCCGACGCTTCGGTGGCGCGCGCCGGCTGCCTGGTGGAGACCGCGAGAGGGAACATCGACGCAGGGGTAGATGCCCAGCTGGACGAAATCCTGAGAAGACTGACCGAGGAAAAGACCGAGCACCGCGAGGATGAAGATGATTAACCTGTCCCGATATCTCCCCGTGGTGGAGTCGACCAAGCCGGTCCGCTTTCACGGCAAGGTGACCCAGGTGGTGGGGCTGGTGATCGAGGGGTACTGCCCGGAGACCGCGGTGGGGAGCCTCTGCGAGGTCCACTCGGAGGGCTCCGCTCCCATCCAGGCGGAGGTGGTGGGGTTCAGGGAGAACAAGACCCTGCTGATGCCGCTGGGCGAGTTGCGCGGGGTGGGGCTGGGGAGCCTGATCTCGGTGCGGCGCGAGAAGGCGGCGCTTGGGGTGGGACCGGCCATGCTGGGACGGATCATCGACGGCCTCGGCGTCCCCATCGACGACAAGGGGCCGATCCCGGTTGCGGACGAGTACCCGGTGTACGCGCTGCCGGTGAACCCAATGAAGAGGCGGCCGATCAGGAAGCCCCTGAACCTCGGCATCCGCGCCATCAACGGGCTCCTCACCTGCGGCGAGGGGCAGAGGGTCGGCATCTTCGCCGGTTCCGGCGTAGGGAAATCGACCACCCTGGGGATGATCGCCCGCTACACCGAGGCAGACGTCAACGTCATCGCCCTGATCGGCGAGCGCGGACGCGAGCTCAGGGAATTCATCGAGAAGGACCTGCAGGAGGAGGGGCTCAGGAAATCGGTGGTCGTCGTCGCCACCTCGGACCAGCCCCCCCTGGTGAGGATGCGCGGCGCCTACATCGCCACCACCATCGCGGAATATTTCCAGGCCCAGGGAAAGAAGGTGCTCCTGATGATGGACTCCGCCACCCGCTTCGCCATGGCCATGCGGGAGGTGGGGCTGGCCATCGGCGAGCCGCCGACCACCAAGGGCTATACCCCTTCGGTCTTCGCGGCGCTGCCGAGGCTCCTGGAGCGGACCGGAAACTTCCAGGGCGGGAGCATCACCGGGCTTTATACCGTGCTGGTGGAAGGGGACGACTTCAACGAGCCGATCTCCGACGCCATGCGAAGCATCCTGGACGGGCACATCATCCTGAGCAGGGAGCTCGCTGCCCGGAACATCTATCCCCCGATCGACCTGATGAACAGCGCGAGCCGCGTCATGTCCGACGTGACCACCCGGGAACACCGGCAGCTGGCCGGGCAGTTCAAGGAGATCCTGGCCGCCTACCGGCAGGCCGAGGACATGATCAACATCGGTGCCTATAAGGTCGGCAGCAACCCGAAGATCGATTACGCCATCGCCAAGATGGACCAGATGATCTCCTACGTGAAGCAGGACGTGACCGACGGGGTCAGTGTCGAGGAAGCGATTGCAGGCCTCGCGGAGATCTTCGCGGATGGCGGCCCATAGTCAAAAAGTCTCCCTTGATAAAGGGGGATTTAGGGGGGGCATAGGTGCCAAGAGCAAAGGCAAATCCCCCCCGACCCCCCTTTGACAAGGGGGGAGCCCCGGGACGGTTGCCGGGAGACGTGGATGGGTCATTAGTTGAGAGAGAGTCGACACCGTCCTTAGCGGAGAGTTTAGTTCCCCCTTCGCGAAGAGGGACGATTGAAAAGTAACGGAGGCGGTACAGCATGGCGGGACCGGAATTCAGGCTTGAGCAGGTGCTCAAGTTCCGCAAGGAAGTCGAGAAGATGCACCAGCTGGAGCTCGCGAAGGCGAAGCAGCAGCACGACAGCGCGCGCGACCGGCTGAAAAACGAGAAGGCCGCGCTGGAGTCGCTGGCCCAGGAATTCTCGCAGCGCCAGATGAAGGGAATCGACGCCAAGGACCTGCAGCTCTACGGCAACTTCTCCAGGAGAAAGTCCCGCGAGATCGAAGAGATACGTAACTCGGTAACCAGCCTGGAGAAGGAAGTGCAGGAGAAGCGGGAAGCCCTTCTGGCCGCGGCCAAGGAGAAGAAGGCGCTGGAGGTCTTCAAAGAGAAGAAGATGCGCGACCTGAGGATGGAGCAACTCCTCAAGGAGCGCGCCTTCCTGGACGAGCTTGCCGTCCAGGGAAGAGGGGAGCGGACGTGAAAAGAATCGTGCTGCCGATAGCCGTTGCGGTGGTGGCCCTTTATTTCCTGGCCCCTGAGCTCCCCTGGCGGGTGGTGACGACGGCTGAAGCCCGCAGCGTCACCGCGCCCAGGCCGCCCGCCGATGATGCCGCTTCGCTGGAGATGAAGCGGCAGCAGCTGGCCGAGAGGGAGGCGGCGCTCAAGGCCAAGGAGGATGCGCTGGCCAAGCTCTCAGCGACGCTCGATGCCAGGGTCAACGAGCTCAATGCCGCCAAGAAGGCCCTCGAAGGGGCTCTCACCGCCAAGAAGAAGCAGGACGACGAGCGCTACAAGAAGATGATCAAGATCTACAAGGGGTTGAAGCCTGAAGCTGCCGGGGCGCTGTTGAACAAGCTGGACAGCAAGATGCTGATCGAGATGCTGAACCAGATGGACCAGAAGACCGCCGTGAAGCTGATCCCCTTCATCACCCAGCCCAAGGTGCTGGAGTGGACCCGACTGAACCTCGCCGGGAAATAGCGGACACCGTAGGGGCGCCCTTCCGGGTGCGAACGGCTACCCGGGAGGATGCCGCTCCCACCGAGGTTAACGATGCAGAAAGTCCTCCTTTGACAAAGACAAAGGGTGGATGCAGGACCATTTCACGGAAAAAGGAGGTGAGACAGACATGATTCAAACAGCAGCATTTTTTCGAGCAACAGCACCAGCAACCGTGTCAAACGCAAAGGGGATGGCTTCGGCCCGACGCAGCCCGGATGCCACCGGTTTCGCAGATGTGCTGCAGGACTCGCAAACCGGCCGCCAGAGCGACTCAGACGTCAATGCCTCGAACGGAGCTGGGAAGAAAACCAGTGGGAAGGGGAGCCCTTCTCTGGTGACTTCTTCTCAGGATCAGCGCGGAGTTGGCAAGGCCAAGGACTCGACGGCCAAGGCTACAACCGACGCCGCGGGACAGGAACTCGCCAAAGATGATACCGAGAGTGTCATCGGCGGCGATGAGCAGGCAGGATCGTTGGCCCAGTCAGGGCAGACGAAAGAGGGTACGGCTACAGAAGGTGGCGTATCCCAAAAGGCAGCGGCAGCCCCAACTCGAACTGCCGGTAAGGCAAAGACCGATGGGTGGGGAGCACCCGGAGATCCCGCTTTCACTGCAGTAGCTACCGAGCTCCAGCAAAAAGCCGCCGCACCATCGACGCGGGCCGAGAGAAAGAACGCGACAGCAGGCGCCGGCGGAAAGACGGACAACGTCAAGAGCGAAGGTGGGGACGCCAGCAGCACCGAGGGCCAGGGAGCTGCATCATCGGCCGATGCGGCAAATTGTGCCTTGGCAGGAGTCACCATCGTGACAGCAGGTGTATCCGATCCGGCAAGCGCATTAACGAAGGAATCAGCAGGGCTGACCGCAGTCGCACCGGCAACACCGGCGACATCGGCGACACCGGCGACACCCGCAACACCGGCGGCTTCACTGACGCAGCAGGTGGCATCCGACACTAACCGCAAAGTTGTCGTGGCAGAGACCGTAGGGACGGCCCCCAACGGCCTGCTGTCAAAAGCGGAGGAGCACAGTGTCGCACAAGCTGCCACCCCCGCACCAAACGAGAAGGTTTCACAGTTCAAGCAGGTTCCGCCAGAGGGAGGAGTCAACGGGCAAGAAGTGTCCAAAGCGACCTTCCTCGCGAGAGACAACCAGCCGGCATCGCAGAAAGCGGCGCAGACGGCTTCAGCCACTTTTGTCGCCACTGCGGCCACGGGAGCGGAACCGGTGGCGCAGCAGGAAGCAACGGTCGAAGATACGCCTCCTTCCATCACCACAGACGGGACGCAGAAGCAGGCAACTGCTGTCAGCGCTGCCAAGGTGGACGCTGCCACAAAAACTGAAAAAACTGAAGTGCCAGCTCCTTCCGAAAAAGTCGAGGCTGCGGCAACAGCCGCCTTGACCGACGCGAAGGCCGCAGCGGCTGAAGACAAGGACTCGACAGTTACCCAGGCCGCCGCGCCGGCGGACAGCAGCACCAAGCCCGCGGAAGCCATGGAGGGCCGCAACGCTGAGGGCGCGCAGAGGGCACACGTCGGTCAGAAACACCAGGTGGAGCAGGAAAAAGGTTCTGCCCAAGAGGGCTCCACTGAGATTTCGGGTCCCAAAAGTGCATCGGCTGGCCAGACAGGCAAGCTAGCTCCTTCACAGGGGAGCGCGGAACAGAAAAATTCCGGAGATGCAGGAAAGAACGGCGAAGCGCAGCAGAACGTGCAGGGGAAGGCAACAGCACAGAGCCTGAACCCGGCGATGGGGCTCCAGGCCCAGGCACCCGCGGAAGTGACCCAGACCGAAAGCCAGACGGCCCATGTCAAAAACCAGCTGCACGAGAGCATTCTCTCCCAGGTCAAGGACGGGGTGGTGACGCATGACGCCAAGGGGAACGGCCAGCTGACCATCAGGCTCAACCCTGGGGAACTCGGAGAGCTGAAGATCCAGGTCCGCATGGACAATAACCGGGTCACGGTCGAGGTCCAGGCAGATAACAAGATGGTGAAGGACCTGCTGATGAGCAACCTCGACACTCTGAAGGAGGCGCTCTCCGGCAAGAACTTCAGCATGGAAGGTTTCGACGTCTCCACCGGCGGGAGCGGTTTCAACAGCAACAGCTCCCTGTCGGAGCAGAAGGCCAACTCGCAGCAGCAATCCTCACCGCGGTTCGCCAGGGCAGGAGGCTACGACGAGCCGGTCCAGACCAAGGTCAAATATGTGACAGAGAAGGCCAACAGCCTCCTCGACGTGAGGTTCTAAACAAGGAGGTAACCACAAGATGATCACCAGCGTGACATCGGGAACGACAGGGACCGCGGCAGCCGATTCGGCCATGAAGAAGGCGACCGGGATGAACAAGGACGACTTCCTCAAGCTCTTCGTGACCCAGCTGCAAAATCAGGATCCGCTGAACCCGCAGGACAGCTCGCAGTTCATCAGCCAACTGGCCCAGTTGACCCAGGTCGAGCAGGCCTACAACACCAACAGCAACCTGACCAGCTTGCTGAATCAGGGTAGCAACACCACCACCATGGCATCTTTCGCCATGATCGGGAAAGCGGTCGAAGCCCAAGGCTCGCAGGTGAGCCTGCAGGCAGGGACTGCGACCGGCATCAACTTCAACCTGGCGCAGGCCGCCAGCGACGTGACTGTTACCGTGAAGGACTCCAACGGCTCGGTAGTGAAGACCATCTCGGCAGGCGCCAAGGGTGCCGGATCGGGTGCGGTGGCCTGGGACGGCACCAACAACTCCGGTGCGCAGATGGCCTCGGGGACCTACTCCTTCAGCGTCGCCGCCAAGGATGCCAGCGGCAATACCGTAAGCAGCACCCCGATCATAAAAGGGACGGTCGACGGAGTCGACATGTCCGGGGCCATCCCGGTCCTCTCCCTCGGCAACATCAGGGTCAACCTGACCGACGTCACCAGCGTAAGTGCGGGAGCTTAAATGATCGACAACAGCGTCTTGTTTCCGCAGCCGATTCAGGCTCCGACCAGGACCAACAGGGCCACACCCACCCCGCAGGGAGGGAAGCAGACCGGGAGCAGTTCCCCCTTCGCCAAGGTTCTCGATCAGAGCATGTCGGGCCAGCCCGTGCGGCTATCCCAGCACGCCCAGGAGAGACTGAGATCCCGCGGCATCACCCTCTCGGACGCCGACATGAAACAGTTAGCCGGCGCCGTCGACAGCGTGGCACAGAAGGGAGGGAAGGAATCCCTGGTCATGATGGGGGATGCGGCCCTGGTGGTCAGTGTCAAAAACCGGACAGTGGTGACAGCCATGGACCGGCAGAGCATGAAAGGCAACGTATTCACGAACATAGACTCCGCGGTGGTGCTGTAGACCTCACGGAGAGCAAGTCAACTGGAAGCACCAACAACGAACTAACCTGAACAGAATAATGGGCTGGCCCTCCAGGAGGAAGCCCGGGGACACCGACCGACAGAGGTGTCCCGCAACCAACCCGACTACGGAGGCAACAAAATGAGTCTTACTTCGGCAATGTTTACTGGCGTCAGCGGACTTTTGAGCAACGGCCAGGCAATGAACGTGATCGGCAACAACATCTCCAACGTGAATACCGTCGGCTACAAGGACTCCAGGTCCGTCTTCTCTGACCTCCTCTCACAGAGCACCGGGAACAGCTCCCAGGTCGGCATGGGGAGCAAGGTCCAGACGGTGCAGAACATCTTCACCCAGGGATCGGCCCAGAATTCCGAGAACGTGACCGACCTCTCCATCCAGGGGAGCTCCTTCTTCGCCGTCACTACCCCGACCGGCGGAGCCACCACCCCCAACAATGCGTTCCTGACCCGTGCCGGCGCCTTCCACGTCGACAGCAACTACTACCTGGTCAATCCCGACGGGTACAGGGTGCTGGACAACGGCGGCACGCCGATCAAATTCACCAACACCGGAGCCGCGCCGACCACGGACTTCGCCAAGATCGTCAAGGTCGACACCACCGGCAAAATCACCTACCTCGCCACTGACGGCATCACGCAGAACACCTACGCCAATCCGATCGGCGTGGTCACCGTCCCCGACACCACCGGCCTCAACAAGGTGGGGGGCTCCCTCTATCAGGCCACGAACAAGTCCGGGGTGGCCAACGCCTTCGCTGCCGGTACCAACACGGCCAACGGCACCAGCGAGCAGGTCGTCTCCAACGCGCTCGAGCAGAGCAACGTGGATATGGCGAGCGAGTTCGTGAACATGATCGTGACCCAGCGGGCCTACTCGGCCAACTCCAAGACCATCACCACCACCGACCAGATGACCCAGGAAGTCCTGGGCCTCGTCAGGTAAGGACCCAAGGCTTGGGGGGCGCGCTCCGCGCGCCCCCCAGCGCCGCCCTCTCCCTCTTCTTTTGACACCTGACCGGGTGTCGGACCTCTGACACCCCTGATGCCACTGGGGCTGACACGGGTGCAGGGGGGAGGCGGCACAACTGCCTTATCCGGGTTGCAGCCAGAGACGGTTTCTCTCTCTGGTGAGCGCGTGGCGGTGAGGTGCGACGAGGATCCGGCTATTCTTCGTCCAGGACTCCCTCCCGGTATAGCCCCGCCTCCCTTTACAGATCGATGCCGCGGCACCCGGAATTCCGGAGGCCGCCCCGCGCCCGTATGCCGTGCGTCGGCGGGTCAACTATTTGACGGCTTCGTCACGGCCCTTCCTTGCGTCGCTCCAGCTGCCCTGCCTGCCACAATCCCGCAACCCGGCAGAACCCCACGGCTTTATGGCCCCCGCCCGTCGAGCTTTCCTTTTGAAATCACCTTATCTCCCTGCAATTCCCTTTCTGGCATTTCGGTTGCAAGGTACTCCCCTCGAATCCACCAGCAGCAAAAGGAGAAGCGGGTATGGCCGAACAGGCGAAGGCGCAGGATGCCTCACCCAAGGACAACAAGAAGCTCTTCATCATCATCGGTGCCGCCATCATTGCGGTGGCCATCCTCGGCGCAGCGGCCATGTTCTTCCTGGGCGGCAGCGGGAACAAAAAGGCCCAGGCCCAGGAAACGAAGGTGGAGGCCAAGGCCGAAGCCAAGGGCGAAGGGGGCCACGGCGAGGGCAAGGAAGGGGGTATCTCCTCCAGCACCATCTACCCGCTGGAGCCGTTCATCGTCAACATCTACGATGGTCAAGAGATCCGTTACCTGAAGCTCAAGGTCGAGTTCGAGCTGGCGAACCCGCAGGCCAAGGCCGACATGGACGCCAAGGTCGCGCCGCTGCGTGATGCCATCCTTATCCTGCTCACCACCAAGACCATGCAGGAGATCCAGGACCTGCAGGGCAAGAACCAGCTGAGGGAGCAGATCCTCGGCTCGGTCAGCAAGATCGTTCCCCCCGGCAAGGTTACCAAAGTTTATTTCACCGACTTCGTGGTGCAGTAACAAGGATGCCCTCGATGGAAAAGGTCCTTACCAAGGAAGAGATCGACGCACTCGTCGCCGCGGTTTTTGACGGGTCGCTCATCCCGGACAACGAATTGGCCAAGGGAGGTCCCCAGGCCGAGCAGTTCGACCTGCTCGACATTGAGGCGCACCGGGTCATTCCCAACCTGGACATCGTCTACGACGGTTTCATCCGCTACAACAGGGTGACGATGTCCAACCGCCTCGGCCGGATGGTGGAGATCAAGAAGGAGGAGGCTCGCCCCTTCAAGTTCGGGGAATTCCTAAGCGTCCTCCCCTCGCCGGTCTGCATGGCGCTCTACAAGATGGATCCCCTGAAGGGCGCGGCTCTGATCGCCTTCGACTCCACCCTGGTCTTCACCATCGTGGACAGCATCCTGGGCGGCAGCGGGGTGGCGGCGGGGCAGGACATCAACCGGCTCTTCACCTCGATCGAGATGAGGCTGGTCGAGAAGATCGTCAAGGATGCGCTGGCCGACCTCGAGAAGGCCTGGGCGCCCCTTTGCCCGGTCAACATGAACCTGCTCAGGATGGAGATGAACCCGCGGCTGGTCAACATCGTGCCCCCCGAATACCAGGTGGTGACGATGTCCATGAAGATCCAGATCGAGGAGACGGTGGGGAACATGATCCTGGCCATCCCCTTCATGACCATCGAGCCGATCCGCGACAAGCTGAAGCGCGGCGTGCAGATGGACATGCTGGTGGTGGACCCGCTCTGGTCCTACCGGCTCTCGGAAGAGCTCCTGGAGGCTCCGCTGGAGCTGTCGGTGGAGATGGGGGGCGCCAGCATCACCCTGGCCGAACTCCTCGACCTCGCTCCGGGGGACACCGTCATGCTGGAGTCGAGCGGCAAGGACGAACTGGCAGTTAAAGTAGGCGGAACCCACAAGTTTATGGGAATAGCAGGGGTAAGCGGGGGCAACAAGGCTGTGCAGATCAGCCGTGCCCTGCGTGGAGGGGGTGAAGTTTGACGGAGAAGCTTGTAATGGAAGATCCGAAGGAAGTCCCGCAGATGAAGAATCTTGATTTCATCCTGGACATCCCGCTGCAACTGACCGTGGAACTTGGCAGGACCAAGCTCCTGGTGAAGGACGTGCTGCAGCTGAACCAGGGCTCGGTGGTGGAGCT
Source organism: Geomonas sp. (assembly GCF_056994735.1). Lineage (NCBI taxonomy): Bacteria > Pseudomonadati > Thermodesulfobacteriota > Desulfuromonadia > Geobacterales > Geobacteraceae > Geomonas > Geomonas sp. The sequence goes on along the minus strand of NZ_JBXKJL010000523.1, from coordinate 55,187 downwards.
GACCAAGCTGGCCGGCGAGCCGCTGGACGTCTTCGTCAACTCGAAACTGGTGGCCCGCGGCGAGGCGGTGGTGGTGAACGACAAGTTCGGCATCAGGCTCCTCGATATCGTGAGCCCGAACGAGAGGGTGGACAAGGTATTATGAGAAAGCTTCCGGTAATATTATCGGCAATGCTTTTATCTCCGACCCTGGCCAATGCGGCCGGGGGGGGCGATCTCGCGGGAAGCCTGGCCCAGATGGTCGGGGCGCTGGTCCTGGTGATCGGGATCATCCTGATCCTCTACTGGGTCGCCGGGAAGTTCATGAAGGTGCCGCAGGGGGGCGGCTTCCGCTACATCAGGGTGGTCGAGACCAAGCACCTGGCCCCCAAGAAGTCCCTGGTGCTGGTGGAGGTCGGGGGCGAGTACCTCCTTTTGAGCAGCAGCGGGGAGGGGGTCAATTTCATCAAACAGGTCAATATGCTGGAGGAGATCGAGGTCGTGGACGAGCGCGGCTATGCCACCCTGATCCCGGTACAGCTTAGAAAGAGACTGAAGACTTTCAGCGGCGAGATGGTTCCGGCGCAGGCGCCGGCGGTCCAGCTCAATAAAAGTGGCGGTATTGCGTGAGACAAAAAAGGTTATGGGGAGTGCTCCTCTTTGCGGTGCTCTCCCTGATAGTGGTAGCAAGCGCCGGGGCTGAGCCGCTGGCTCTGCCGACGGTGAGCGTCGGCATGGGGAAGGTCTCCAAGCCCGGCGACGTCGCGGTGGTCCTGCAGATCTTCTTCATGATGACGGTGATCTCGCTGGCGCCGAGCCTTCTGATGATGACCACCTCCTTCACCCGCATCGTCGTGGTCCTCTCCTTCCTCCGCTCGGCCCTGGGCACCCAGCAGGCCCCCTCCAACCAGATCATGATCGGTCTCTCGCTCTTCCTGACCTTCTTCATCATGGCCCCGGTCTGGCAGCAGGTTAACACCGAGGCGCTGCAGCCCTACAAGGCGCAGACCATCTCGCAGGAGGAGGCGATCAAGAGGGGGATCCAGCCGATCCGGAAGTTCATGCTCTCGCAGGTGCGGGAGAAGGACCTGGCGCTCTTCATCTCCCTGTCCAAGCTCCCCAGGCCGAGAAACCCGGACGACATCCCGACCATGACGCTGATCCCGGCCTACATGGTGAGCGAGCTCAAGACCGCATTCCAGATCGGCTTCCTGATCTTCATACCCTTCCTGGTGCTGGACATGGTGGTCGCTTCGGTGCTCATGTCGATGGGGATGATGATGCTGCCGCCGGTGATGATCTCGCTTCCCTTCAAGATCCTGCTCTTCGTGCTGGTCGACGGCTGGGGGCTGGTCATCGGCTCGCTGGTCAAGAGCTTCGGGTAGCAACAATGCGTGCTTCAACAGGCTCAGCACGAACGGAGCCGGTATCGTTCAGAGCCAGCACCTGCATCCCCCTGAGCCTATTCACAACTCGCACCTGTTCAGTGTGTGTTTCCGGTACGCTCAGAGCCAGCACCTGCATCCGTCACAACCGATCCTGTTCCATTACGTTTCCGTCCGCCCAGAGCTTGTCGAAGGGCGCAAAACCTTCCGTTATTCTCGATCTTGATTCTTAATCCGGAGTCCCTATGTCCCCCGAACTGGTAGTCCAGCTTGGTAGAAGGAGTTTCGAGGCGGTGCTCCTCCTTTCGGCGCCGCTGCTCATCTGCGCGCTGGTGGTCGGTCTGCTGATCAGTATCTTCCAGGCCGTCACATCCATCAACGAGGCCACCCTGGCCTTCGCCCCCAAGATCGCCGCGGTCATGATCGCCATGGTCATCTTCTTTCCCTGGATGATGATGTACATGAGCGACTTCACCCGCGAGATCTACGGCATGATCGCCAACATGAGGCACTGAGGGTGTTCGAGGCCCTGCCCATAAAGGTCCTGGACGACCTGATTCCCTTTGCCCTGGTCCTGGCCCGGGTCGCCAGCCTCTTCGCCGCCATACCCATCTTCGGCTCCCGCATTGTGCCGAACCGCATCAAGGCGCCACTGATCTTCGCCCTGACGCTGGTGATCTTCCCGATCGTGAAGCCCCACGCGGTCCCCGCCGCCGGTGACGTGATCTCGCTGGGGCTCCTGGTGGTCCGCGAGACGCTGATCGGGCTGACTCTCGGCCTCCTCTCCCAGGTCATCTTCGCTGCCGTCGAGTTCTGCGGACAGCAGATCGGCACCCAGATGGGCATCTCGATGGCCGCGCTTTTCGACCCCAACACCCAGGCGAACGTGCCGACCATGGCCATGTTCGAAGGCATCCTGGCCACGCTCCTCTTCCTGAGCCTGGGAGTGCACCACTTCTTCCTGAAGGGGATCGTGGAGAGCTACCAGCTGATTCCCCTGGGCGCCTGGCACGTGAGCGGGGGACTCCTCAAGTTCGTGAGCGAGACCACCTCCGGAATCTTCATCATCGCCGTGAAGCTGGGGGCGCCGGTCGCCGTGGCTCTTCTTGCCACCAGCGTGGCCCTCGGCATCGTAGCCCGCTCCTTCCCAGCCATGAACGTCTTCATGGTCAGCATGCCTCTCAACATCGGCATCGGCTTCCTCATCCTGGGTTTTTCGCTGCCGGTCTTCCTGCGGGTCCTCAACGGGACTTTCGCGGGGCTGGTGGGGCAGATGAGGATCCTCTTCAAGCTTCTCGCCTAGGTCTCCCATGTCCGATCAGGATAAACACTCCAAAACAGAAAAACCGACATCCAAGAAGATCTCCGAAGCCAAGAGCAAGGGGAGCGTACCGCGCAGTCGGGAGATGACCTCGGCCATCACCCTGATCACCGCCATGATCGCCCTCTACGCCACCTCGGGCATGATCCTCTCCACCCTCAAGCGCAACATGCGCGACATCCTGGGGGGGCTTGCCACCATCGACGTGAGCTATGCTGGGCTGCACTCCCTGATGATCAAGGAGTTCGGCTACATCGCCATGATGCTGGCCCCCTTCGTGCTGATCCTGATCGTGGCCGGGCTCGCGGTGGAGGTGAGCCAGGGGGGGGTGAGCATAAGCTCGGAGAAGCTGAAGTTCGACCTCGGGAAGCTGAACCCGATCCAGGGGATGAGCCGGCTCTTCAACAAGGACTCCGTCTTCGAGGTGGCCAAGTCCTTCGTCAAGATGGCCATCGTGGGCTACATGGCCTACAAGATCCTCTCCGAGGAGATGGAGGGGATCGTCTTCCTGGTGGACCGCGACCTGCAGGGTATCCTGGAGTTTATCGGGCACCTCTCCTTCAAGATCGTGCTGCACACCTGCGGGGTGCTGATCATACTGGCGGTACTGGACCTGGCCTTCGTCAAGTGGCGCTTCCTGGACAACCTGAAGATGACCAAGCAGGAGGTCAAGGACGAGCAGAAGAACTCCGAGGGTGATCCGGCGGTGAAGGGGAAGCTCAAGCAGAAGCAGTTTCAGATGGCTCGCAGGCGGATGCGGCAGATCATCCCGACCGCCGACGTGGTGGTCACCAACCCGACCCACTACGCGGTGGCCTTGAAGTACGACCGGCAGAAGATGGCCGCCCCGGTAGTGCTCTTCAAGGGCGTGGACCAGATGGCGCTGCAGATGAAGATCATGGCGCGGGAGACCAAGGTGACCCTGGTGGAGAACCGCTTCCTGGCCAGGGAGCTTTACAGCCAGGTCGACGAGGGGGGGGAGATACCGGAGCGCCTATACGCCGCCGTCGCCGAAATCCTGGCCTACGTCTATGGCCTCAAGAAGAGATAGTCCTCCCGCGAGGGGGGTGACGGATAAAGAAAGGGCCGGCACCGGATGATCCGGTGCCGGCCCTTCTTGTCATTCGTCGCTGTTTGAATCCCCCGCCCCCTTTTTCTAAGGGGAGCTTTCCAGCTCGCTCACCCCCAGAGGATTAAGCCGGGGTCGTAGACCGTTCCGAGCTCGGGATGGCGCGGCATCACCCTGAGCATGAAGCCGTGGCGCCCGCAGAACCGGCACTCGAGCTCGCCTCCGAAATGGCCGCTGCTCTCCCCGGAAGGCTCCAGCGGGACGATCTCGCCCCCCATGATGGTTCCCGTGGAGTCCAGCACGCCGAAATAAACCTCGACCGCGATTTCGGAAAGGGGGATGTCGCCGGGGGTGATCCGCACCTTGATCGGGAGCCGCTCCCCGACCCTTACCTCCCGCTCGACCTCGGCCTCCACGGCGTCTATCGATAACTGCCCCCACAGGCCGTGGAGCCGCTCCTTCCAGCGCGCCACTTCCACAGCCAGCCTCAGTTCGTCCCGGTTTAGCTGCTCCCAGTGCTCGTAGGCGGGGATGTAGCAGCGCCTGGCGTACTCCTGCACCATCCTGTCGGTGCTGAAGACGGGGCAGAGGGTCTGCATCGAGGTCTTCATGCAGGCGGTCCAGCCCCGTGGAATCCCGTCGCTGCCGCGGTTGTAGAAGAGCGGGACGATCTCCTTCTCTAGGAGGTCGTAGATGGCCCGGCTCTCGACCTCGTTCTGGTAGGTCAGATCCTCGTAGACCTCGCCCCGGCCGATGGCCCAGCCGTTGTTGCCGCGGTAGCCCTCGCACCACCAGCCGTCTAGGATGCTCATGTTCAGCCCGCCGTTGAAGGCGACCTTCATGCCGCTGGTGCCGCTGGCCTCCTGCGGGCGCAGCGGGGTGTTGAGCCAGACGTCCACCCCCTGGACCAGGTGGCGGGCGACCGAGATGTCGTAGTCCTCGAGGAAGACGATGCGGTGCCGGAAGCGCTCCTGGTGGGAGAGCTGGACGATCTGCCTGATCAGCTCCTTCCCCTGGTGGTCCGCGGGGTGCGCCTTGCCGGCGAAGACGATCTGCACCGGATGCTCCGGGTGGTTCAGGATGGCCGCCAGCCTCTCCTTGTCTATCAGCAGGAGCGTTCCGCGCTTGTAGGTGGCGAAGCGGCGGGCGAAGCCGATGGTGAGGATGTCGGGATCGAGCACCTCCGCGGCGAGGGTGATTTCCTTGGGACTCGCCTCCAGCTGGGTCAGCTGCGCTCTAAGGCTTCGGCGGGCGTAATCGACCAGCCGCGCGGTCCCCCTGCGGTGGGTACGCCAAAGCTCGGCGTCGGGTATCCTGGAAACCTTGCGCCAGAGCATCTCCGAGCTCTGTTCGTCCAGCCACTTGGTGCCCAGATAGCGGATCAGGAGGTCCGTCATCTCTTCGGAAAGCCAGCTCTTCTGGTGAACCCCGTTGGTAATCGAGGTCAGCGGCAGCTGCTCCTCCGGCAGGTCCGGCCAGACGTCGGCCCACATCCTGCGGGAGACCTCGCCGTGCAGCTCGCTCACCCCGTTTGAATGAGCTGAGAGCTTCATGGCCAGGATGGCCATGCAGAAGCCGTCATTGCCGCGCCTTTGCTGCCCGAGACCCAGGAAATCCTCCCGGGTCAGCCCCAGCGCCCGGTAATACTGCCCCAGGTACTTCTCCAGGAGCTCCGGCTCGAAGAGGTCGATCCCCGCCTGCACGGGGGTGTGGGTGGTGAAGATGTTTCCCCCCTTGACCGCCTCGACCGCTTCGCTGAAGGAGAGGTTCTTCCCGTCCATCAGGATGCGGATCCTCTCCAGCGCCAGGAACGCCGCGTGCCCCTCGTTCATGTGGCAGACGTTCGGCTCGATCCCCAAGGCCCTGAGTACCCTGATGCCGCCGATACCCAGCAGGATCTCCTGCCGGATGCGCATGTCCTGGTCGCCGCCGTAGAGCCTGGTGGTGATGTCCCGGTCCGCGGGCGCGTTCTGTTCGAGATTGGTGTCGAGGAGGTAGAGGCGGACACGGCCGACCTGGGCCCGCCAGATCTGCACCTGGACGTTTCGGCCCGGGAAGTGGAGCTCGACGGTAAGGGGGTCCCCTGACGGGGTCTTTTCGAGGTAAAGGGGGAGGTTGTAGAAATCGTTTTCGGGGTACACTTCCTGCTGCCAGCCCTCGAGGTTGAGGGCCTGCCGGAAATATCCCTGGCGGTAGAGGAGCCCGACGCCTACCAGCGGAAGGCCCAGGTCGCTGGCGGATTTGAGGTGGTCGCCGGCCAGGATGCCGAGACCGCCGGAATAGATGGGGAGCGACTCGTGCAGCCCGAATTCCATGGAGAAGTAGGCCATGCTGGCCTGCGCAGTGCCGTGGCGCTGGTACCAGGTCCGGGAGTTGAGGTACTCCTCCAGACTCTCCTCCACCTGGGCCAGATGGGACATGAAGCCCTCGTCCGCCATCAGGTTTTCCAGGGCCGCTTGCTGCAGGCTCCCCAGCACCTCCAGCGGGTTATGACGGGTGAGTCTCCAGAGCTCCGGGTCGAGCCGCTTGAACAGGCCGATCGCGTCAGGTTCCCAGGTCCACCAGAGGTTGTAGGCGATCCTCTGCAGCCCTGCTAGTTCCTTGGGCAGGGATGGAACGACGATGAAACGGTGTAGCGTCGTGGTGAGGTTCATGCCACACTCCTGGCTACTCCGGCCTCCCGATTCCGAACTTCTCAAGCCGGTATTGTAGCGTCTTATAGCTCATGCCCAGCAGCGGAGCGGCCTTGCTGATCACCCAGTCGGCCCGCTGCATGGCCTTTACGATCAGCTCGCGCTCCACTTCGTCCATGTTGATCCCCTCGGGGGGGAACTCGAAAGGAAGCCGCCCCGAGGCCGACGCCTCGTGGTGCACCTCGGCCGGCAGGTCCTCCGGCTGAATGTACTCGCTTTCGGCCATCAGCACGCCGCGCTCGATGACCGATTGGAGCTGGCGGACATTTCCCGGCCAGCTATAGTCTAGCAGGATTTTCAGGGCCGGCTTGCTGATCCCTTTCAGCGGGATCCCGCAGGAGGCGCTGTACTTCCTGAGGAAGAAGTTGGCCAGGGTGACGATGTCATTGCCCCGCTCCCTGAGCGGCGGGAGGGTGATCCTTATTACGTTGAGACGGTAGAAGAGGTCCTCGCGGAAGGCGCCCCGCTTGGTCTCCTGCTCCAGGTCCTTGTTGGTGGCCGATATGATTCTGACGTCGATGGGAATGTTCTGTTTCCCGCCGACCCGCCTGAGCTCCTTCTCCTGGATGGTCCTCAGGAGCTTGGCCTGCATGGCCGTGTTCATCTCCCCGATCTCGTCCAGGAAGACGGTCCCCCCCTCGGCGGCCTCGAAGATGCCGATCTCGCGGCTGCCGGCGCCGGTGAAGGCTCCCTTTTCGTGGCCGAAGAGCTCGCTCTCGATCAGCGTGTCGGGGATGGCCGCGCAGTTGATGGCGAAGAAGGCCTTGTCCTTGCGGGGGCTGCGGTCGTGGATTGCCCGGGCCACCAGCTCCTTCCCGGTCCCGGACTCGCCGTAGATGAGGACCGTGGTCGAGGTCTGGGAGATCTTGTTGATCATCCGCGCCACCTCCATCATCTTCGGGTGCTCCCCGATCATGTTGGGCAGCGTCTTGGTCTCGGCCAACCTCTTGTGCAGCACCCGGTTTTCCTTGAGGAGCATGATGCGCTCGAAGGCGCGCTGCAGGGTGAGGAGCAGGTCATCCCTCTCCAGCGGCTTTTCCAGGTAGTCGAAGGCCCCCTTCTTGATGGCCTCGACCGCGGAATCGATGGTGCCGTGGGCGGTCATAATGACCACGCACTGGGACGGGTTCTCCGCCAGCACGCGCTCCATGAGCTCCATCCCCGACATCCCCTGCATCTTCAGGTCAGTCAGCAACAGGTCGAAGTCGCCGCGCTCCAGTTCCTCGAGCGCCTCCCTCGCGCCCGGCACCGCCACGATGCGGTATCCCTCCTTGCCCAAGATGGCGGTCAGGATGTCCCGCTGTCCTTTTTCGTCGTCCACTATGAGGATGCTGCCGGTCATGATACCTCGGTGATGCGTTTGATGTCGGTTGGTGGCGGCATCTCTGCCGCGATGGTTCGCTCCTACGGGGGCAATCGGTATTCAGTAACTTGTAGGAGCGCCCTTCCTGGCGCGAACCTTCCCGCCGCGATAGCGCTCCTGGAAAAAATTCTAGGCTGTCTTCGAAAGGGGGAGCTTGACGGTGAAGGTAGTCCCTTCTCCTTTGCGGCTTTCCACCGCGAGTGTCCCGCCATGCTCCTTGATGATCCTTTCGGTTATGGCCAGCCCCAGGCCGATCCCCGCTTCCTTGGTGGTGAAGTAGGGCTGGAACACCTTGTCCAGGTCCTGCGGGTCTATCCCCACCCCCTGGTCGCTGAAGGTGAGCCTGATCATCCCTCCTTCCAGGTCGACGTCTGCCCCCAGGGTGATCTGCCCCCCGTCCGGCATGGCCTGCGCCCCGTTCGTGATGAAGTTGCACAGGCAGTTGCGCATCAGTTCCGGGTCCACCTGCATGGGGGGCAGGTCGGGCGGGATCTCCCGGACCACCTCGACCCGCTGCTCGTTCAGCCGGTCCTGCATGAGCGGCATCGCCTTGTCGATCAGCTCCGGGTAGGTTATCTGCTGCCGCCGCAGCTTCAGCGGCCGACCGTAATTCATGAAGTTGAGCACCATGTAGTTGGCCTTGCGGACCTCTTCCTTGATGTTCTCCGCGATGGCCTGGAGCTCGCTCCCCTTCTCGGGACAGGCCGGGAGGAACTCCCCCTTGAGGTGGTCAATTGCCAGGCTGATGTAGTTCAGCGGGTTCCTGATTTCGTGGGCTATCCCGGAGGCGAGCTGCCCTACCTTGGAGAGGTGCTCCGCCTCGTAGAGCCGTTTTTCCAGGAGTTCCCGTTCCTTGAGCTTGATCACCATCTCGTTGAGGTTGGCCGCCAACTCGCCGATCTCGTCGCTGCTCTCCACGTGGAAGGTCACGCTCAGATCCCCCGCAGATACGTACTTCACCCCCGTCGCCAGACGATGAATGGGCAAAGTATACCTGCGGGCGAGAAAGATGGTGAGGAACATCCCCACCAAAAAGACCAGGCTGGTGGCGACCAGGCGCCTGACGAAGTTGGCGTGCTGGATGTCGCGTATGTTGTCCAGCAGGAGGTTGATCTGCACGTACCCCAGCTGCTCATCCCCGACGATCACCGGCACCACCAGGTCGTACGGCTTCAAGGAGGGCGCGGAGCCGGTGCCGCGGCGGGAGGCCTTCAGGCCCTTCTCGAGCTTCTTGATCTCCCGCTTCTTGCCGACCTGCGCCGGGTCGGAAGAGTTGATGATCTCCCCCTCGTTGTTGATGATGTTGATCTCGTTGACCCCCTTGTGCCTTGCCTGCTGCAGGTACTCGGTGAGGCGGGAGGATTCGACATCGGTCTCGGAAGTCAGATCCTCGACGCTCAACTGGATGGCCTTGGAAACTACCGTGGAACTTTCCTGTATCTCCTGCACCAGGTCGTTCTGGCTGAACTGGTTCAGGACGAAGAGGATCAGCATGGCGATGACCAGCATCGTGAGCATGATCATGACCAGCTTGGTATTGAGTCTCATTGCTGCAACCTTATAATACTATGAATTCCTGCTAAGCTTCCAAGTATACAACAGCACCCGCTGCTAGACAAGATGATTGTCCTGACTGCGCCGCCTTTGCAGGGTGAGAGGAAGAGATAGGTTCCTATTTCGGCAAGTGACAGTAGCTGATAAGATGTTGACTGTGGAAATCAGGTCGTGAGAGCTGGGGGAGGATCACTATGAGCGATTACACCGTGGAGAGGATACCCGGCAACCTTGTCATCCACCCCGATGGGGGAGGGCAGGGGCGCCAGGGAAAACGGGAGAGGAATCAAAGGAGAGCGGGCGACGGCGACAGCGTCAGCATATCCGACGAGGCCCGGAGGCGCAGCCGGGAGCAGGAGTCGATGGAGCCGGTCGAGCCGGATCTCCCGGTCACGCGGTGAAAAGGGCCCTGTCCTGCTCGAAGGCGTTCTGGAACGTCTCCATGAGCTGGTTTGCCTTCTCCTCCGTGAGCCCCAGTATCTGCCCTGCTTTGGATCCGGCAAGGTCGATGTCTTCCCGGGGTTCCCTGATGCCGATCCCCAGCTTGAGGCAGAACATGTCCGCCAGCGACGCCACCGCGGTCAGCCTGACCAGGACCGGGTCTTCCATTTCGTCGAACTCGAGGGTGTGGTGCTGCAGGATCACCTTGGTCAGTATTTCCGGGAAGTTCCATTTTTTCATGACGTAGGCCCCGACCTCGTCATGGGTGAAGGGATAGACGATCTTCTCGGCGTCGCGGAAGGACATCCCCTCGTTGTAGCAGTGCTGCATGACCTCCTGGAACTTTCCACGATCCAGGGTGTTCATGATGATCTTGCCGATGTCGTGGAAAAGCCCCGCCAGGAAGGCCTCTTCTTCATTAGCCGTGCGAGTCTGATGGGCGATGATCTTGGCAGCAAGGCCGGCTGCGAAGGAGTGCTCCCAGAGCATCTTTTCCTGGAGGCCATACGGTTTGTAGACCTGCTTCACGGAGGCCGCTACCACCAGGCTCCGGAGGGTGCTGAAGCCCAACACCACGATGGCGCTGGAAAGTGTCTGGATTTGTCTTTGACAACCGTAAAAGGAGGAGTTGGAGATCTTGAGGACCCTGGCTGCGACGGCCGGGTCGGAAGCGACGACTCTGGCGATCTCGTCCGCCGTCGCAGTCTCGCTCTCGATCAGCTGCATCACCTTCATGGCCACCACGGGGATGGTGGGAAGGTCGGCCGCAGTCATGATAGCCTTTTCCAGCTCCTTGTTCATCCCGGCGTCTTTGGTAATTTCCGTTTCGACGGTCATCCTTGTTTTCCTTGCGGTTTTTCCTGGCGCAAGATTGCCGCGCAGATTCAAAAATATAACAGGAGAGGGCCTTTTAGCAAGCGCCGATTTAATGATTGAAAGGGTCGCCCCCGCAGGCTATACTGCCGAAAAAAAGGGTACAGGTTGCACTATTGATCGTCAAAACCACCGAATTTGTTAAAAGCGCTACCAGGCCCGCCCATTATCCCGAAGGCGACCTCCCGGAGATCGCCTTCGCGGGGCGCTCCAATGTCGGGAAATCATCTCTGGTCAACGTGCTGGTCAACAGGAAGAACCTGGTCCGCACCAGCTCGACCCCCGGAAGAACCCAGCTGATCAACTTCTTCAAGGTGAACGAGGACTTCATGCTGGTCGACCTCCCGGGGTACGGCTATGCCAAGGTCCCTCTGGCAGTGAAGAAGGACTGGCGGCCGATGATGGAGACCTACCTCTCCAAAAGGAAGAATCTGCGCGGCGTGGTCCTGATCCTCGACATCCGCAGGGTGCCGGTGGAGGAGGACCTGCAGATGCTCGCGTGGCTTCGGGCTTTTTCTATTCCGCCCATCATCGTCATCACCAAATGCGATAAGGTATCGAAGAACGAGAGGGCCAAGCAGAGCGCGATCATCATGTCGCGGCTGGGGTTGGCCAAGGAGGAGCTGAACTTCTTCTCGGCACTGTCCAGGGATGGAAAGGACGGCATCTGGGCCAGGATCGATGCACTGTTGGAGGTTCCTGCCGCCTCGAGTGAAGAGACGCCTTTTCCCGAATAAAATCAAATCCCCCCTGTCCCCCCTTTGCCAAAGGGGGGGACGCTTGGCCGGCAACTTTGGTGAAGGGGGGGGATGCCTCATTGCCACCTTTGCTGAAGCGTCCTATCCTCCAGCGTTTCCGTCGCTGAAGCGTCCTTTCCTCTTAAGCCTCACCGGATTTCGCTTTTGTGTTCATGCTTCTGTCTTTGCAACTCCTCCGCCCGAACGCAGTCCCTGAATGTTCCGAGCTGAACTCTTTCTGCTAACGCCGGGATAACGGTAATAAACCGTTTTCCCCACGAATTGATTGACTTTCGCCTCCCCCTCTGTTAGAAACACTCCAACTATAACTAGTTATCGTCCGGGTGCCCCGAAAGGGGTTAAAAGGGAAGAGGGTGTGAATCCCTCGCTGTCCCGCAACTGTGAACGGTTATGAAAGCCGCAACAACGCCACTGAGACATCGGGAAGGCGCGGCGAGTAAGTAGACCCGTGAGTCAGGAAACCTGCCTGGATGACCGCTCAAGAACCTCCGTGGTAGAGGGGCTAAAGCCAGAATCGTACTTTTTTTCTCGATTTTTGACCCGCCTTCCACTGGAAGGGGGGTTTTTTTATGTCCAAAGTAACGCTGGTGACCGGAGGTGCCCGCAGCGGCAAGAGCCGCTTTGCCGAGCAACTGGCGGAGGCCTACCAGCCGATGCGGGGCTATCTGGCCACCGGTCAGGCGGGAGACGCCGAGATGGCTGAGCGTATCACCCGCCATCGCGCCAGGCGCGGGGAGGAGTGGCGGACGGTCGAGGAGCCGCTGGAGATCGCCCAGACTCTGGTCAGAGTCGACGGCAGCTTCAACGTCGTGCTGATGGACTGCGTGACGCTCTGGCTGACCAACATGCTCTTTCACCCGGAAATCGGTGCCGCCGGGGTGCTGCCGCGGGTAGAGAAATTCACCGCCGGCTTCGCGGGTCTCGACACTCCGCTCATCATAGTCAGCAATGAGGTGGGGATGGGGATAGTGCCGGAACATCCGTTGTCTCGCACTTTTCGGGACCTGGCGGGCGAGGCTAACGAACTGATAGCGGCCAAGGCGGACGAGGTGTACGTGACCATCTCCGGGCTGCCGCTCAAGTTGAAAGGGTAGTGGCAGGATAATTCAGTGGCTGTGCGTGCCCGGTGAAGTTCAGCACGAACGGTAGATTTCATTACGATGGGGGGGAAGATGAAACTGTTAAAGGCAGCGTTGACGAAGATCCAGCCGGTGGACGAGGATTTCCTGGCCAAGGCCCAGGCGAAGCTGGACAACAAGACGAAGCCGCCCGGGTCGCTGGGGCGCCTGGAGGAGATGGGCCGCAGACTCGCGGCGATCACCGAGAACCTCTCTCCCAGCATTGACAAGAAGGTCATCTTCACCTTCGCGGGTGATCACGGCATAGTCGAGGAAGGTGTCTCGCTCTACCCCAAGGAGGTGACGCCCCAGATGGTGCTGAACTTCCTGCGCGGCGGCGCCGGAGTCAATGTCCTGGCGCGCCACGTCGGCGCCGAGGTCAGGGTGGTAGATGTCGGCGTCGACTTCGACTTCGAGCCCGCCCCCGGTCTCATCATCCGCAAGGTCGCCAAGGGGACCCGCAACTTTGCCAGGGGAGCCGCCATGACCCCCGAGGAGGCCACGGCCGCCGTCGAAGTCGGCATCGCCCTCGCTAACGAGGCAAAGGCCGAGGGGATCTCCATCCTCGGAACCGGCGAGATGGGGATCGGCAACACCAGCCCCTCCTCGGCCATCATCGCCGCCCTCGCCGGCTGCACGGTCCGCGAAGTCACCCATCGCGGCACCGGGATCAACGACGAGGCACTGGAGCGGAAGGTATCGGTGATCGACGCCGGCCTCGCCCTCAACCACCCGAACCCCCAGGATCCCATGGACGTCCTGGCCAAGGTCGGCGGACTGGAGATCGCCGGGATTGCCGGGCTCGTCCTGGGAGCGGCCGCCAACAGGATACCGGTCGTCGTCGACGGCTTTATCTCGACCGCAGGCGCGCTGATCGCCTCCGAGATGCACCCGAACGTCAAGGACTACATCTTCGCCGCCCACACCTCGGTGGAGATCGGCCACCGCATGATGCTGGAGCGGATCGGGGCCAAGCCGATACTCGACCTGCAGTTGAGACTGGGAGAGGGAACCGGAGCGGCCCTCGCCATGGGGCTCATCGAGGCCGGTGTCAAGATCCTCAACGAGATGGCGACCTTCGCCGAGGCCGGAGTGTCCGCGGGCTAGCGGCCCGGGGGCGCCAGATGAGATTATTCCTGATCGCATTCCAGTTCCTCACCATCGTCCCGCTTCCGTTCGCGGTGCGCTGCGATGAGGAGGACCTGGGGCGCTCGATGACCTTTTTCCCGCTGGTCGGGTTCTGCCTCGGGGCGCTGCTGGCCGGGGCCGACTTCCTCCTTTCGCCGGTGCTGCCGCGGGGGGTAAGCGACCTTGTGCTGGTCATCCTGGTCACCGTCGTCACCGGGGCCCTCCATCTCGACGGGCTTTCCGACGTCTGCGACGGGCTGGCTGCACGCGGTTCGCGGGAGCGCTTCCTGGAAGTGATGAAGGATTCCCGGGTCGGCGCGGTCGGGGCCGTCTCCCTGGTGCTGGCTTTGGGGCTGAAGTACCAGGCTCTGCTGGCCCTGCCGCTGGAGCACAAGCGGCAGGTGCTGCTCTTCTTCCCCATGGCCGCACGCTTCGCCCAGGTGCAGATGACCGTGGGCGCGAGAAGGGCACGCCCCAATGGCCTCGGGTCCGCCTTCGTCGGCGGCTCCGGCGTCTTCCAGCTTGCCGCCGCCTTCATCCTGACGCTGGCGGGGAGCTACCTCCTCCTGGGCCATAACGGAGTCGCCTGCGTGATCATCCTCTGTCTCCTCACCTGGAGCGTCAAATGGTGGTCCCACCGGACCCTGGGCGGGATCACCGGGGACGTCATAGGGTGCGCGAGCGAATTGAACGAGATTTTTTCCCTGCTGTTGCTGCTGGTGCTTTTCAACGGCGGGTGGTTGATCCGTTAGGAGTGTTGCATGACAAGCAAGACCAGGATTCATCTGATCAGGCATGGCGAGGTGGAAGGGGCCTATAGATACAACGGCCACGGTGACGTCTCGCTGACCCCGCGTGGCGTGGAGATGTACCATCAGCTTAAACCGCGGCTTGACCCGGACCGGATCAGCGCCTGCTATACCAGCGACTTGACGAGGACGGTCCGCGGCGGCGAGATCCTGGGGGTCTATCTCGGCGTCGAGCCGGTGAAGGTTCCGGAACTGAGGGAGCTTCATTGCGGAGCCTGGCAGGGGATGTCGCTGCCGGAGATCCAGGAGCGCCGCCCCGAGGAGTGGGCCGCGCGGCTGGCGGACCTGGTTTCGTTCAGGGCACCGGGGGGGGAGAGTGTCGGGGACCTCGCCGCCCGCGTGCTGCCGGCAATCCGCCGGATAGTCGAGAGGCATCGGGGGGAGGAAGTGCTGGTCATTGCCCACGGCGGCGTGAACCGCGTGATACTCATGGATGCCCTGGGAGCACCCCTCTCCTCCATGTTCACTGTGGAGCAGAGCTACTGCTGCATGAACATGATCGATTACTACGCCGACGGCAATACCGTCGTGAAGCTGGTCAACGGCTGAATCTTCGGGATCCATCATGATGACCATGGTCATAGCGGCACCACATAGCGGCTCCGGAAAAACGACGGTGACGCTGGGCATCATGGCGGCCCTGACGAGGCGGGGGCTCAAGGTCGCGCCCTTCAAGGTCGGGCCGGACTTTATCGACCCCGGTTATCATGGCATGGTGACGGGCGCGGCTTCCACCAACCTCGATGGCTGGATGTGCCCCCCTGGATTCGTTCGGGCGACTTTCGAGGCTCATGCCGCAGGCGCCGATATCGCCGTCGTCGAAGGCGTGATGGGGCTGTTCGACGGGATCGACGGAGTCACCGATGCCGGAAGCACCGCCGAGGTGGCCAAGCTTCTCGATTCACCCGTCGTCCTGGTGGTCGACGCCCGCAGCCAGGCGAGGAGCGCCGCTGCCCTGATCCACGGTTTCGCCTCCTTTGACCCCGCGATCAGCATTGCCGCAGTGGTTTTCAACAACGTGGGAAGTGCCAACCACGAGCGGCTGCTGCGGGAGGCGATGTCGGCCAGTCTTCCCGGCATTGCCGTACTTGGGTGTCTGCCGAAGGATCCGGCCGTCGCGATACCGTCGCGTCACCTGGGGCTGATGACGGCGGAGGAGAACCCCCTTTCAGAGGAGTTCCTGGCGCACCTGGTCGAGGTGATAGAGGAGCGGCTCGATTTCGACCTCCTGCTAAGCCTCCAGCCCGACCTCCCGGCGGGGCAGCGCCCGATCTCAGGGAGAGACAGCTCCTTCACGCGTCCCCTCCCTTCCGGGAGTGGCAGCTCCCTTTCACGTCCCCTCCCCTTCAAGGTGAGGGACAGGGTGGGGATGGGCCCGGTCCGCATCGCCGTCGCCCGCGATGCCGCCTTCTGCTTCGCCTATGAAGACAACCTGCGTCTCCTGGGCGAGCAGGGAGCGGAACTCTGCTTCTTCTCCCCGCTTGCGGATGCCGCCATCCCGGAAAACATCTCCGGGATCTACCTCCCGGGCGGCTATCCCGAGCTCTTTGCCGAGACTCTCTCCGGTAACGAGGCCATGAAATCAAGCATCCACACGGCGGTGGAGTCGGGGATGCCGGTGTACGCCGAGTGCGGGGGCTTTATCTACCTTACCCGCGGCGTGGAAGTAAATGGCGTCATCCATCCCTTTGCCGGCATCTTCCCGGTGACCACCCGGATGTTGCCTCGCCGAAAGGCCCTGGGGTACCGCCAGGTTGACCTCCTGGAGGATAGTGTCATCGGAAAGAAAGGCGCCATCGCACGCGGTCACGAGTTTCACTATTCCGAGATGGAGGAGATGCCTCCCTCGGTGGAGCGCCTTTACACAGTCAGCAGGAAGGACACCGTCCTGGGGCGAGAAGGCTTCAGGTACAGGAACTGTCTCGGTTCCTACATACATCTTCATTTTGGCAGCTCGCCCGGGATCGCTGAGACCTTCGTGGGACACTGCAGAACTTACATGAAAAGGAGTGTTGCATGAAGACACAGCTTGAACTGGCACGGGAAGGGGTTGTCACTCCCCAGATGGCGATTGTTGCAGCGGACGAAGGGCACAGTGCCGAGTATATTCGGGAGAAGGTGGCGCAGGGGAGGATCGTGATTCCCTGGAACCGGATCAGGAATCCGAAGGTGGCAGGTATCGGCGAAGGTCTGAGGACCAAGGTGAATGCCTCCATCGGCACCTCCTCCGACATCATCGACTATGCAGGCGAGGTCAGTAAGGGGCTTGCCGCGCAGGAATCCGGGGCCGACACCCTGATGGAGCTTTCGGTGGGCGGGGACCTTGACCGGGTAAGGCGCGAGGTGATCGCGGCGGTCGATCTGCCGGTCGGAAACGTTCCCCTTTACCAGGCCTTCTGCGAAGCCGCCCGCAAGTACGGGGACCCCAACAAGCTCGATGACGAGATGCTCTTCGACATCATCGAGAGGCAGTGCGCCGACGGCATGTCCTTCATGGCCGTCCATTGCGGCATCAACCTTTACACCCTGGAGCGCCTCAGGAAGCAGGGGTACCGTTACGGCGGCCTGGTGTCGAAGGGCGGGGTGAGCATGGCTGCCTGGATGATCGCCAACGGCAGGGAGAACCCGCTCTACGAGAAGTTCGACCGCGTGGTGGAGATCCTGAAGCGCTACGACACCGTCCTGTCGCTGGGCAATGGCCTGCGCGCCGGCGCCATCCACGATTCCAGCGACCGCGCCCAGATCCAGGAGCTGCTGATCAACTGCGAGCTCGCGGAGATAGGGCGGGATATGGGATGCCAGATGCTGGTGGAGGGGCCGGGCCACGTGCCGCTGGACGAGGTTGAAGGCAACATCAAGCTGCAGAAGAGGATGAGCGGCGGTGCTCCGTATTACATGCTCGGCCCCATCTCCACGGATGTCGCCCCCGGTTTCGACCACATCACCGCTGCCATCGGTGCGGCCCAGTCGTCCCGCTACGGCGCAGACCTCATCTGCTACATCACTCCGGCCGAGCACCTGGCCCTGCCCAACGAGGAGGATGTCCGCCTCGGGGTGAAGGCCGCGAAGATCGCCGCCTACATCGGCGACATGAACAAGTACCCCGAGAGGGGACGGGAGCGGGACAAGGAGATGAGCAAGGCGCGGAGGGATCTCAATTGGCAGCGTCAGTTCGAGCTGGCCCTTTATCCCGGGGACGCGGCCGCCATCCGGGCAAGCCGGACACCCGAGGACGAGAAGACCTGCACCATGTGCGGGGATTTCTGCGCCTCCCGGGGCGCCGGCAAGATCTTCGCCTGCGATCTGCGCGGGGACAAGATCTGATGATCAGGGTCCTCGCCCTTACAGCTCTTTGCCTTTTCAGTGCCACCCCTGCCTTCGCCATGCATATTTCGGAGGGGATACTTCCCTTTCCCTGGGCCGTGACGTGGTATGTCGTGCTGGTGCCGTTCGTGGCACTCGGGGTGAAGCGGCTGAACGCGCTGGCGGGGGAGGACCTGTCCCTGAAGCCCCTGGTAGGGCTGATGACGGCAGTGGTCTTCATCATCTCCTGTCTGCCCATCCCGGTGCCGACGGCGGGGACCTGCTCGCACCCCTGCGGCACCGGCATCTCCGCCATCCTCCTCGGGCCGCTGGTGAGCATCCTCATAGCGTCGGTTTCGCTGCTGATCCAGGCGCTCTTTCTGGCCCACGGCGGACTTTCTACCTTGGGGGCCAACGCCTTCTCGATGGGGGTGGTCGGTTCTCTTGCCGGTTGGCTTGCCTTCAAAGGGGTCCGTCGCGCCGGAGGAGGTCTTCCCCTGGCCGCTTTCATGGCAGGGGTCGTGACCGATTGGTCGACCTACGCCACGACTGCAGCGATACTGGCTGCCGGAATCAGGGGGGATGCTGCCCCCTTTTTTCCGCTGTTTGTGAAGGTCGTGCTCGCTTTCCTGCCGACCCAGCTCCCCCTCGGCATCCTTGAGGGTATGATCACGGCGGGGATGGTGAAGCTCTTGTCCGTCAAGCGACCGGACCTGCTGGTGAAGATGCGGGTGATCACAGAGAGGGAGTTGCCGGATCATGCCTGACTCAAAGTTGATACGTAAGATTGTCCTGCTGCATGTGGTGATCCTCCCTGCACTGGTGCTGACCATAAAGTTCTTCGCCACCTCGCACAAGACCTGGGATGGCGTCGACGATGCGGTTGTCGAGAAGATCGCCAGGGAGCATGGCAGGTCGGCCAAGCCTCCCATTATCGACCCGGGGTCAGGGGACCTGCTCCTCTTCGTTTTCCTGGCTGCCGGCGCCGCGGGCGGATTTCTTGCCGGGTATTATTGGCGGGAACTGGTGAAGAGAGGTTGACGGGGGAGCGATGCATCATCACTTAAGCACCCACATGCCTGCCGCCTTCCACCCGGTAACGCAGCTCGATCCCAGGGTCAAGCTGCTCGCCGCGCTGGCACTCCTGCTGATGGTCATCAGCTGCCACGGCATATTCTTCCCCCTCCTGGTGACTCTGCTCAGCCTGGCCCTCTGCCTATCCCTGGGCGTTTCCGCCAGGACCCTCGCCCTGCGTTTTTCCGAGCCGGCATTCATCGCCGCCACCGTGCTGGTGTTGAAGCTCTTCTTTGCGGGGAAGGTGGCAATCTTTTCCCTGCATCTGGCGGGATTCGAGCTGGTCGGCCACAGCGACGGTCTCCTTGAGGGCGAACGGATCGCGAGCCGCATCATGGGCGGTGTCTCCCTGGTGGCTGTGGTCGGCTTCTCGACCCCGTTCACCGAATTGATGGCGGCACTGTCCTGGCTCAGGGTGCCGCAGGTGCTGATCGACGTGGCGCTTTTCGCCTGGCGCTATCTCTTCCTCCTTCTGGAGGAGGCCCAGGTGGTCTATCAAGCCCAGAGGAACCGTCTCGGCTACGTCGGCTATCGGCGCGGCCTGAGTTCGTTCGGGACCCTGGCAGGCGTGCTGGTGATCAAGGCCTTCGACAACAGCCAGAGCGTCACCACCGCCATGGTGCAAAGGGGATACGATGGGCAGATGCCGATGCTGCTGAACCAGCCTTTCAAGGGGGCGGAAGTCCTTGCCGCCGTCGTCGTCGTGGGCGGCATGGCCGTTTTCCGGATCATGTAGCATCATATCGGGATCCCCCGTTCTGCGAGGGGCCCCCAAAACAGGTACAGTCATGAGCGAGACCAGAATCTCAGTCAATCTGGAAAGTTTCAAATATCCGGACGGCACCATCGCCCTTTCCGATATCCACATCGGCATCGCCAGGGGTGAATTCACCGGGATACTGGGGTCGAACGGTTCCGGGAAGACGACGCTGTTGAAGGTCATGGACGGCCTGGTCAAAGGGTATCGGGGCGAGGTGCTCCTCGATGGAGAAAACGTGCTCCGCCTGCACCCCCGGGACATCTACCGCAAGGTTGGGCTCGTCTTCCAGAATCCCGACGACCAGCTCTTTGCCACCAACGTCTTCGAGGATACCGCTTTCGGTCCTCGCAATATGGGGTGCCCCGAAGACGAGGTCCGCCGGAGGGTGGAAACCGCCCTTTCCAGTGTCGATATGGCGGATTTCGTCATGAAGGGGATCCACAATCTGAGCTACGGGCAGAAGAAGAGGGTCTGCATCGCCGGCCTCCTTGCCATGGGCCACGAGATCCTCCTGATGGACGAGCCGACGGCAGGGCTCGATCCCATGGGCGAGTACCGGATGATGGAGCTCTTGACCCGACTCAACCGTGAGCAGGGAGTCACCATCGTCATGGCCACCCACAGCGTCGACCTGGTGCCCATATTCCTGCATCGGCTTCACATCCTCAGCCGCGGGAAGCTGGTCCGTGGGGGGACCCCTGAGGAGGTCTTCACTGCGCCGGAGGAGCTGCAGAATGTGAAGCTGCGCCTTCCCCATATCGCCGAGCTGATCTACAAGCTGAAGCACGAAGAGATGCTCCCCTTTGGCAGGATCCCTCTGACCGTGGGCGAGGCCAGGAGGGAGATAGTCGAGGCTATGGGAAGATAGAACAGGATCCGCCTTTGTTTTGAGTAGGAAGGGGGGCTGCCAAACGCAGCCCCCCTTCTTTTTGCCCTGTTGCCCGCCAGTCGCGGCCGAGACGCCATCCCCCTGTAGTAATCTTGTTCATTGTAACTTATTGGAACGGGTAAATGTTATATTGTGGAACAGTTGGGTGTGACATAGTGTAACAGCGAGGATGGTGCACTACCAGTTCCAGTTTTGTGCGCATTGTTTCATCCGGGTAATTATAATTTAGTTCCGCCCTTTTCAGTCTCTGACTTCTCCACGTCCGATGATTGAAGCTGATGGCAGGGCGAGTGAACTTTTAGTAAAAGTTCTGGTATTGCTTGTGCCGCTATTATCACATGTCAAAATTGTGGACCAGAATGTGCATGGGTTGGTAATCTTTCGACAGCGGCCCCGTAAATCATGCTGGATGCCCGCGCTGGATCGTCATGCTGCGGTGACAATATTTTAATAAGTAGTATGATCATTGTTTTGTTTACATTGGTAAAACTAAAATATAATTGACAGCGACTCGCTGTAAATGTATAAATCCACTCATTGAAACCTGCCAACTACAGTGTTGACGGTTGTTATGGATCCCTTAGTGGGGATGGCTGGGGCTCGGTAACGGTAGAGGTTGCTGGATCCACGAGTATGGTTGCCACTATCTGTGCAAACGTACGATTGAAGCTGGTGAATACATCAGGGAAAGGAGCACACTATGGGAAAGCTTATCTGGGGGTGGGGAGTTGTCTATGCAGCAGCGGTCGGTGTCTATGCGCTTTATCTTCTGAAGAAGTACGTCTTCACAAAGAAGTAACAGCCTCTGGGAACATTCTGCCAGCGTGAGAGCTGGCTATTAATAGATAGGTAAGGAGATGGGAGATGGGAAAGATTTTTGTATTTCTTGGCGTTGTCTACGGTGTGATGCTTATGGTCCAGATACTCTCCGGTATGCTCGCTAAGAAACAGGAAAACTAGCTATAGGAGCCGAGACCGTAGCCGGCATTGACGCCGGGCCGACGGACGGGACTGCGGCTTATTCTTGACCGAGCGGTCTCAACAGGTAAGGAAAAAAGAAAGCGGGATGGGCTTATGCCCCATCCCGCTTCTTTTTGTATGGTCTGAACAACGTACTAGTAGAGTTTGTCGATGACCTTGGCCCGTACCCTGCCTATCAAGGTCGCCAGGGCCCCCATCTCGTCGGGAGAATCTCCCTCGACCAGCTTTATGTGGGTGGGGTTGGCCGGAACCTCCCCGAACGTCGGGTCGACCGGAATCCAGCCATCGACATAGCTCTCGGTCCAACTGTGATAAAGAAACCCTTGGCCCGGTGCGTAGACGAGACCCGATACGAAACGCGTGGGGATGCCGGCGGCGCGGGAGAGCGCGGCATAAAGCCGCGCATGGCTTTGGCAGTTGCCGTTGTGCTTGGCGAGGGTTTCCAGCGGGGACTGGCTGTCCGTCACCGTCCCCTTGATCTCCCTGGCAACCCAGCCTGCCAAGAGGCTCACCTTCTTGACCGGATCTTTTTCGCCGGCAATGATCTCATCCTTTTTCGCCACTATCTCCGGCGAATCGCTGGGGATCCTCGTCGCCGGCTCGAGATCGGCAGCCGTGGTCTGCGCCTCACCCGTGGCAGACGTATAGGCTGGGTTGGGCATCGTGAAGACCACGGTACCATTCGACAGCCTCGTTGCCTGCTGCCCTTTTCCCTGCAGGATCGGCAGCGCCTCCGGAATCCCGCTCAGCTCTATAGAAAGCTTTTTCAGCTGCTCCGGGCGCTCTAAGGGCGGGGTCACCGGGACGAGGCTCAGATTGAGCACCATATCTTTCTTGGAAAGTGCGTCGTTCGCCAGTTCCTGCTTGGCCGTCGCCCCATCCTCGGCCAGGGTCACGATCAGGTCCTCCCTGACCGCTTCCTTGACCGTATTCCCCTTGAGATCAACCCAGATATCGTTGTCGACGATCGGGTAGAGATCGTTTTGCAGGTGCACCGTCGCCGTTCCCGGCGGCAGGGTCTCTTCTCCGATCACCTTGATCTTGACCTGCTTGACCTTTACCGACTCGAGGTCCAGCATCGCGATTTTGTAGCTCTTCCCTGCGGTGGCCCCCCGCATCAGCGGATAGATGTTGAGCGCCTGTGGAGGATAGACCGGTCCCTTCGATTTCAGGGTCCGCTCCTTCTTCCCGCTGCGGGACTCGATAGCCACCCTGATCCCGTTGGGAACCACCTCGCCCCTGGTCGTCATCGGGCTGCCGTCGATCCGCGTCTCAGCCTCGAACGACTGCACTGTGAGGTCGGGCCTGACCAGGTACCATTCCCTGGTCGAGGCTTCCCGCGAGAACCCCATCCCGCGCATCTTCACGCCCGATTCGGACTCGATGCGGTAACCGTCACCGCTGCGCACGATGTTCTGGTGGGCGAACCCGACCCTCTCGCCCCCCATGTTGATGCTGAACCAAGTTTCGCCTTCAGGCGGTGCGGCCAGCTTCGGTATGGCGGCGGCGAAAGCCGGCAGCGGCAGGGTGAACAGGACCAGGGCGAGAAGTATTGCTATCCACCCGCGGCCGGCCATCCTATTCAGTGAAGATCGGCTCTGCAGCGATCTCAGGCCTCTCTTCGCTCCTCTCAAGCTTGCACTGCCCCGTCCGGACAACCCCGGCAGTGGCCTCTTCCTGCTGCTTAGACGCATGGCGAAGGAGCTCCTTTTTCCCCGACTCATCCAGGTTTCGAAATAAAGCCACAAGTGTCTGTTCGTCAACGGTAAGTCTGCTTTCCATGTAAGTCTCCTGTTGGCAAAGTTAATTAACTTATAGCATAGCACCCCTCGGCGGCGCAATCGCGGAACCGCGGCAGATGCCGATTTATGGCGTTTAAGGACCAACCCTCCGTCCTCTTTCGCAGCGTGGCTGTCAACGGCAAAGCCTGAGAAGATAACCAGTTGCGGCTGCTTGTCGCGTGAGGTACAATAGATGTAGAGATAAGAGTTGCGGAGGATCGTAGGATCCTCCTTTCCCCTAGTCGACTTGCCCTCCTAGTCGCTAGGGTTTTTTTTTGTACCTACCGCGTCAGGGTTGTGCCAGTTCTTGCACACTCTCCTCCGATCAGCTATCATGGGCCATCCCACATTTCCAGAGGCCCAATGTATCCCATCGTTACCATCACCGATCAATGCCGCAAGTGCTATTCGTGCGTTCGTAGCTGCCCCGTCAAGGCCATCAAGGTCGAGAGAAGCTACACGGAAATCATCTTCGAACGCTGCATCGGGTGCGGCAACTGCCTGAGCACCTGCCCCCAGCATGCCAAGGTTATCGCCGACAACGTCGGTGTCACCGAGAACCTCCTTGCCTCCGGAGATCCCGTCGTCGCGGTTCTCGGCTGCTCCTTCCCGGCCTTTTTCCATAACGCCACGCCGGGACAGCTCTCCGCTGGCCTCAAGATGCTCGGTTTTTCCGAGGTGCACGAGGGTGCTAGGGGCGTTGAACTGATCGCCGAGGAGTACCGCCGCGCCATCCGCAACAGCGACCTTCCCCTGATATCCTCGCACTGCCCTGCCGTGGTCGACCTGATCGAGCGGCACTATCCCAAGCTGATCCCCAATCTGGTCGGGGTGGTGACGCACATGGTGGCCACGGGGCGCTTTCTGAAGCAGGTGCTCGGGGAGCAGGTCAAGGTGGTCTACATAAGCTCCTGTATCGCCGGTAAATTCGAGGTCCAGGCCGAGGAGACCCGTGGGGCGGTTGACATGCTTTTGACCTACCGGGAACTCGAATCGATCTTCAAGTCACGGTCGATCGAGCTTTCGGCCCTTGAGGAGGCCCCCTTCGACGGCAAGGAACCACATCTCGGGCGGGTCTTCTCCCTATCCCAAGGCTCCTTCCAGGCCTTCGGCATCGAGACCGACCCCCTCGATACCGAGATCGTCACCGCCGAGGGCGAGGTCAACGTCATGGGGATCGTGCGCGACCTGGCACACGGCAGGATCAGCCCGAAGCTCGTTGACCTTCGTTTCTGCTATGACGGCTGCATCGGCGGTCCCTGCCGCAACCAGGCGCTCACCGAGTTCTCCAGGCGTAACCTGGTGATTTCTCACTTCAGGAAGAAGGCTCCTTACCGGACCAAGCCGGTCTATCTGCAGGAGCACCCCCAGATCAACCTCAGCCGGTCCTTCTCCGAGAAATATGCCAAGCTCCCCACCCCCAAAGGGGGGGAGGTCAAAAAGATCCTGCAGGCTACCAACAAGTTCACCCAGAAGGACGAGCTTAACTGCCGTACCTGCGGTTACCGGACCTGCCGCGAATATGCGGTGGCGGTCTTCCAGGGGCTGGCCGACCTGGAGATGTGCCTGCCGCACAACCTGCAGCAGCTGGAGGAGGAGCGTGGCCGGCTGATCCAGAAATATGAGTTGGCCAAGAGGGAGCTGGACCGCGAGTACGGCGACGAGTTCATCGTGGGGACCGACAGCGAGACACTGGAGGCCCTGGACCAGATCAAACAGGTAGGCCCGACGCCGACGACGGTGCTGATAAGGGGCGAATCCGGAACGGGCAAGGAGCTGGCGGCGCGCGGCATCCATCGCTACAGCAAGAGAAATGACAAGCCGCTGGTCACGGTGAACTGCACCACCCTCACCGACTCGCTCCTGGAAAGCGAGCTCTTCGGTCACAAGAAGGGCTCTTTTACCGGGGCCCTGGCCGACAAAAAGGGTCTCTTCGAGGCCGCCGACGGCGGCACCATCTTCCTGGACGAGATCGGTGACATCACCCCGAAGCTGCAGGCCGAGCTTTTGCGCGTGCTGGACATGGGGGAGGTCCGACCCGTCGGCGGGACCGCTTCGAAAAGAGTCGACGTCAGGCTGATCGCCGCCACCAACAAGCCGCTCGAGGAGGGTGTGCGCGACGGCTGGTTCCGCGAGGACCTCTACTACCGGCTGAACGTCTTCTCGATCACCATGCCCCCCCTCAGGACGCGGGTCGCGTCCATCCCGCAGCTGGCCCACTACTTCCTGGAGAAGGCGCGCAACAAGCTGAACAAGAACATCGTCGGCATCGAGGAGCGGGCCATCAACGCCATGGTGAAATACCCGTGGCCCGGCAACATCCGCGAGATGCAGAACGTCATCGAACGCGCCGCCGTACTCACTCACGACGAGATCGTCAAGCTCGGGAACCTTCCCCTTGCCTTCGCCGAGAGCTACGCCGAGGAGGCGGATGACGTCATCGACCTGCGCTCCTTCAAAAAGGAACGCGAGCCGCACGTGCTGAGGGTGGAAAAGAAGCTGATTCAGCGCTATCTTGCCGACGCGGGAGGCAATGTGTCAAAAGCGGCACACCTCGCCAACATCCCCAGACGCTCCTTCTACCGGCTTTTGGACAAACATGGCCTGAAAGGGCGCACAATACGGGCTCGCGAGGACGACGATGAGTGATCGCCACCCAATCTGGAACTCCCGGGGTGGTCAAAATGATACATTGAGACACACTTTCGGGATTTGTGCCAAAAGTGACTCACTTTGTATACGGTATAATATAACAATGCTTTAATAAGCTGATATTAATAGGCTGGAATTACAGCAACTTATGCTTCAGGTTTCGTTTATTTCGCGGTTGGCACGTATATGGCAATATGTAGGTCAAGAAGTGACCACCAACCAACCTGCTAAATAAACGAAGGAGTGATTAAAATGGGAAGAATGAGGGAAAACCCGAGGTATAACGTAATTTCGATGAGGATCAGCGACGCCGAGCGTGAGACGCTCGAGCAGATAATGGACACGACGAAGAAGAGCGTATCCGACATCATGAGAGAAGCGATGGAACTGGTGAAGCTTCGCGCCTGCGGTGCCGATCTTGACCAGAAGGCGGCCTAAGCCGCCTTCCCGATTGCCGATATGATGTAAAAAAACAGGCCGCATCGCGCGGCCTTTTTTTTGCCCTGTGGCCGCCACAGCGGGCGCGGGGCGCGTTACCTGACCTTCCAGGTGGTCCCTTGGGCGCTGTCGAAGAGCTCGATGTTCTTCTGCGTCAGCTCGTCGCGGATCTCGTCGCTCCTCTTGAAGTTTTTCGCCTTCCTGGCCTCAGCGCGCTCCGCTATCAGCGCCTCGACCTCTTCCGCCGAAATGTTCATGGCCGAACTCTTGCGGTCGTTGATCCGCTGCAGGAAGGAGGCAGGCTGCGAGTCGCAGATTCCCAGCACCTTCGCGATGGCGGCGACCTCCTCCTTCACCCGCTTGAGAAGCCCGCTCTGTGCCAGCGGGAGCGCCTTGTTGATGCTGCGCACCAGGTCGAAGAGGTGGCCGAGGGCCATGGCGGTGTTGAAGTCGTCATCCATTGCCTCTTCGAAGCGTGCTGCTATGGCGGCGCACTTCTCCTCCAGCTCGGCGCTCTCCTCCGAAGGCGCTGGCTCCTCTGCGCCGGCCTCCAGCCTCTCATCGATACCCGCCAGCGCCTTGTAGATCCTCTCCAGCCCGAGTTCAGCTTCCTTCAGGTTCTGGTCCGAGAAGTCGATCGGGGAGCGGTAGTGGGCGGAGAGGAGGAAGAAGCGCAGCACCTCGGCGTCGTAGCGATCGAGCACCTCTTTGATGGTGAAGAAGTTCCCCAGCGACTTGGACATCTTTTCCGCGTTGATGTTCACGAAGCCGTTGTGGAGCCAGTACTTCACGAACGGTTTCCCGGTGGCCGCCTCGGCCTGGGCGATCTCGTTCTCGTGGTGCGGGAAGATCAGGTCCTTGCCGCCGCCGTGGATGTCGAAGGTCTCGCCCAGGTATTTCATGCTCATGGCCGAGCATTCGATGTGCCACCCGGGCCGCCCCTGCCCCCAGGGAGACTCCCAGTAAGGCTCGCCCGGCTTTGCTCCCTTCCAGAGGGCGAAATCCATCGGATGTCTCTTGCGCTCGTCAACCTCGATGCGGGCCCCGGCCTGCATGTCCTCGAGGTTCCTTTTGGACAGCTGCAGGTAGGCATCGAACTTTTCCACGCAGAAGAAGACGTCGTTACCGGATTGGTAGGCGCACCCTTTCTCGATCAACTTCTCCACCAGGGCGATGATCTCGGGGATGTGCTCCGTCGCCTTGGGCTGGAAGGTCGGCAGCTGCAGCATGAGCCGCGCCATGTCCAGGTCGAATTCCTTTATGAAGCGCTCGGATATTTCGTTAAAGGCCACCCCGTCGCGGTTGGCGCGGTTGATGATCTTGTCGTCGATGTCCGTGTAGTTGCGGACGTAGGTGACCTCGAAGCCCTTAGCCTGGAGGTGGCGGTAGATCATGTCGAAAACCACGTTGGCGCGGGCGTGGCCGATGTGGCAGTGGTCGTAGACGGTGACGCCGCAGACATACATCCCGACCTTGCCGGGGGTCATCGGTACGAACTCTTCCTTGGTGCCGGAAAGGGTGTTGTAGACGCGTAAGGGCATGGAACTCCTCTTAAAGTGAAAGGTGAAAAGTGAAAGGTGAAAGGAGGCATCGAAGGCCCAGGCTCAGGTGTTACCTTTCACCCTTCACCCTTCACGGTTTTAGCGTTTCTCCTGGCTCCACGAATCGCGCAAGGTGGAGGTCCGGTTGAAGACCAGGGCTTCGGGGCTGGAGTGCTTGGAGTCGAGGCAGAAATACCCCAGCCTTTCGAACTGGTAGCGGCTTTCGAGGGGCGCCTCCTTGAGTGAAGGCTCCAGCTTGCAACCCTTGAGCACCTCGACCGAGTTCGGGTTGATGGAGGTGCGGTAGTCGGGCTCGTTCTTCCCGCCGGGGTTCGGCGTGCTGAACAGCCGGTCGTAGAGACGTACCTCGGCCTCGAGCGCGTGCCCGGCGCTGACCCAGTGGATGGTCCCCTTGATCTTCCTGCCGTCGGGCGCGGTCCCCCCCCGGGAGCCCGGGTCGTGGCTGCAGCGGACCTCGATGATCTCGCCCTCGTCATCCTTGACCACGGATTCGCAGCGCACGATGTAGGCGTACCTGAGCCGCACTTCCCGCCCGGGCGCCAGCCGGAAGAAGCCTTTGGCCGGCTCTTCCTGGAAATCGTCCCGTTCGATGTACACCGTCCTGGAGAACGGAACCTTCCGGCTCCCCATGGCGGGGTCGTTCGGGTGGTTCGCCGCCTCGAATTCCTCGCTCTCTCCTTCGGGATAATCCTCTATCACCAGCTTGAGCGGTCGCAGCACGGACATGGCGCGCGGAGCCCGGACGTTGAGGTCCTCGCGGACGGCCTCTTCCAGGATGCTCATGTCAATGATGCTGTCGCTCTTGCCCACGCCGATGGTTTCGCAGAAGTTCCTGATCGATTCAGGCGTATAGCCGCGGCGCTTCAGCCCCACCAGGGTCGGCATCCTCGGGTCGTCCCAGCCGTCGACCAGCCCTTCCTGCACCAGTTCCAGGAGCTTCCGTTTGCTCATCACCGTGTAGCTCAGGTTCAGGCGGGCAAACTCGATCTGCTGCGGGTGGCAGGGGACCTTGAGCACGTCCAGCACCCAGTCGTAGAGGGGGCGGTGGTCTTCGAACTCGAGGGTGCAGATGGAGTGGGTGATCCCCTCGATGGAGTCCGAGACGCAGTGGGCGTAATCGTACATCGGATAGATGCACCAGGTCTCGCCGGTGCGGTGATGCTCGACCTTCTTGATCCGGTAGATGACCGGGTCGCGCAGGTTGATGTTGGGGGAGGCCATGTCGATCTTTGCCCGCAGCACGTGGGCGCCGTCCTCGTACTTCCCTTCCCGCATGCCGCGGAAGAGCTCCAGGTTCTCCTGGACCGACCGGCTCCTGTACGGGCTCTCCTTCCCCGGCTCGTTCAAGGTGCCGCGGTAGCTCCTCATCTCTTCGGCGGAGAGGCTGTCCACGTAGGCGAGCCCCGTCTCGATCAGCCGCAGGGCGTGGCGGTAGAGCTCCTCGAAGTAGTCCGAGGCGTAGTACATGTGCTGGCCCCAGTCAAAGCCGAGCCACCTGACGCTCTCCCTGATGGAGTCCTCGTACTCGACCTCTTCCTTGGCGGGGTTGGTGTCATCGAAGCGCAGGTGGCAACGTCCGCCGAAATCCCTGGCCAGTCCGAAGTTCAGGCAGATCGACTTGGCGTGCCCGATGTGCAGGTAGCCGTTAGGCTCCGGCGGGAACCGGGTAACCACGCTCTTGTGCTTGCCGCTTTTGAGATCCTCGGTGACGATGTTCCTGATGAAGTTGTTTGCCTTTTCGGGCAGCGGAATCTCGCTCATATCGTCTCTTCCCATGCGGAGGGAGCTGTGCCCCTCCGTAATTTAGGTTAGCTTTTCTTCTCTAAAAGGGCCACGGCGTAGGAGGCGATACCTTCCCCGCGGCCGGCGAAGCCCAGTTCTTCGGTGGTGGTGGCCTTGACGTTGACCCGGTCCTCTTCGGTCGACAGTGCCCTGGCGATGTTCGCCCTCATCATTTGGATGTAGGGGGCGAGCTTCGGACGCTGGGCCACGATGGTGGTGTCGACGTTGGCGATGCGGTATCCCTTGCCGTCGGCCAGGTCCATGACGTGCTCGAGCAGCCTGATGCTGTCCGCGCCCTTGTATTTGGGGTCGGTATCGGGAAAGTGGCGCCCGATATCTCCTTCCCCGATGGCGCCGAGGATGGCGTCCGAGAGGGCGTGCAGCAGCACGTCGGCGTCGGAATGGCCGAGGAGCCCTTTGCTGTAGGGGATTTCCACTCCCCCGAGGATCAGTTTCCTCCCCTCGACCAGCCTGTGTACGTCATATCCGTTTCCAATCCGCATGAAACTTCCTTTCCTACCCCTTCATGAAGGCGGCGGCCAGCGCCATGTCCTCAGGGGTGGTTATCTTGATATTCCTGTAGTCTCCCATGACCACGCGCACCTGCCAACCCTGTCGCTCCATCAGGGAAGCGTCGTCGGTGCCCAGGAACCCTTCAGCCGCCGCCGATTGGTAGGCCTCTTTGATCAGGCCGTAGCGAAAGGCCTGCGGCGTCTGGGCCAGCCAGAGGTGCTCACGCGGGGGAGTCTCCGTTACGATGCCGTCCCGGACGATCTTGACGGTGTCCTTGCAAGGAACTGCCACGAGAGCGCCTCCGAACTCAGCCGCGGTGGCCGCGGCACGCTCCAGAACCTCGGACGGCACGAAGGGGCGCACCCCGTCATGAATCAGCACCAGGTCGTCATCCTCGACCCCCTCCATCGCCTTCAATCCGTTCATGACCGAGTGCTGGCGCTCAGCGCCCCCGGCCACGATGGCGCGTACCTTGGAGAAGCCGTAGCGATCAACGACCTCGCTTCGGCAAAAGGGGATCTCTTCCTCCGGGGAGACGACGTAGACGCCGTCGATGAAAGGCGCCTCTTGGAAAACCCGCAGCGTATGGGCCAGGATCGGCATTCCCTCCAGGAGAAGGTACTGCTTGTTCATCCCGGCTCCCATCCTCTTGCCCATGCCGGCGGCCGCGACGAGTGCGAAGATCTTTTTCAATGATGTCCTCATGAAGCTTTCCGCCGAGTGGCGTCTGCCAAAATCGGGGAATTATACAGTGGTGGCAGGAAAAAACCAGTAAAAACTAACGTCGGCGGTGCTGGTCCCGCCTCTGCTCGTCACCCCCCATTAGGAAGGGCAACGCTTCCGTTAATAAATCCTACAGCTTTAGGCAAAGGAGCGGCAAGAGGTAAAACCGGTAAGTCGAGGGTTAGCTGGCCACTCCCCTCAGTGCGGCGGCCAGGTCAGGCAGATCCTGATCGAGCAGG
Source organism: Geomonas sp. (assembly GCF_056994735.1). Classification (NCBI taxonomy): domain Bacteria; kingdom Pseudomonadati; phylum Thermodesulfobacteriota; class Desulfuromonadia; order Geobacterales; family Geobacteraceae; genus Geomonas; species Geomonas sp. Next base: position 23,999 of record NZ_JBXKJL010000523.1, on the reverse strand, counting down.
GTGCGGGGGTCGAGGAGGAAGGCCCCCTTCGAGATCCTCCCGATGACCGGCACTTCGTGCCTTCTCAGCCTCGCTTCCACCTCGTTGGGCGAGAGGCCGGAGATGGTAACCTCGATCAGCAGGGTCGGGAGGTTGAGAAGCGGAAGCGTCCCGCCACCGGCCTGGGAGACGCCCTCGGAAAAGGAGAGGGAGACCTCCTTCGGAACCTGGCGGCGCAACTGCCGGACCATCCGCTTGGCCCGCGCGGCCAGCTCCTCGTACTGGGCGGTCAGCATCCTCAGGGTCGGCACCTCGGAGAGGGCGATCCTCTCGTCCCGATAAAGCCCCAGGGTCGCCTCCAGCGTCGCCAGGGTGAGCTTGTCCATCCTGAGGGCCCTGAGCAGGGGGTGTTTCTTCATCGGCTCGATAAAGGCCTTCTTCCCCACGATCAGCCCGGCCTGGGGGCCGCCTAACAGCTTGTCGCCGCTGAAGGTTATCACATCGACCCCGGCCTGGACGAATTCCTGCACGGTCGGTTCGCTGCAGGGGAGTCTCCCGGAGAGGTCGACCAGGTTGCCGCTCCCCATGTCGGCCAGCACCGCTACCCCCGCCTCGGCCCCGAGGGTAACCAGTTCGGAGGCGGTGACTTCCGAGGTGAAGCCGACCACGGCGAAGTTGCTGCAGTGGACCTTGAGAAAGAGTGCGGTGTCTGGGGTGACGGCGGAGGTGTAATCCTTGGGATGGGTCCTGTTGGTGGTTCCGACTTCCTTCAGCGTCACGCCCGAGAGCCGCATCACGTCCGGTATCCGGAAGGAACCGCCGATCTCGACCAGTTCTCCGCGGGAGACCACTGCCTCGCGTCCGGCCGCCATAGCACTGAGAGCGAGGAGGACCGCCGCAGCGTTGTTGTTGACCACGATCCCCGCCTCGGCTCCCGTCAGCTCGCAAAGAAGCGATTCGACATGGCTGTAGCGGCTGCCGCGGACACCGGCCTCGAGATCGAATTCGAGATTGGAATAGCAGAAAGCGATATTGTCGAGGGCGGTCCTGGCGGCTTCGGGCAGGATGGAGCGCCCGAGATTGGTGTGGATGACCACGCCTGAGCCGTTGATGACCCTTTTCAGGCTGGGAGCAGTAAGGGAGGCAAGTTCGGCCGCCACCTGCCGGCAGATAGTGGCTTCGGCAAAGGCGGCCTCTTCGAGGGTGCCGCAGCGGGCGGCTTCGCGCAGCCTGTCGAGCACGGAACGGACGGCCTTCAGCAGCAGGGGCCTCGGATATTCCGAAGAGAGTTCCCGCACCCCTTCCCACTCGAAAACCCGGTCGACTTTCGGGATCATCTTCAGCTGCTGCATGGCCCCTCCTTCACATTAAGATGGCAGAGGTAATTTAGCGCAAAGCGCCCTTTGAAGCAAAGAAAAACGGGGTCCAGCCGATGTTTGCAACGCCCGGTGAGCGCCGCCGGGCGGGGAATTGCGTGCTTCGACAGGCTCAGCACGAACGGGTCAGGTGCTTCGACGGGCTCAGCACGAACGGGTCAAGGTGCTTCGTCAAACTCGGCACGAACGGCTCTTACGACACCTCGCTACGGCTACGGGTGCTTCGACAGGCTCAGCACGAAGTCATTGATTTAAGCAGGAAGAGGGAATCTGAAGGGGAAGGGCGAAGCGGCACCGGCCGCACTCCTGCCGCCAGCAAGGGGGCGACAGGCTGGTGCGGATCAGCGGCTACAGGTCCATCTGCGGGCAGGCTGAAGATTCTGCGGCACGGTCTTCTTCAATGAGAACCTTGCCGCCGTATTCGGCGTTCTTTTGCACCAGCATCTCGGCCAGGTTTGCATCCCTCTTGCGGAAGGCCTCGATGATTTTTTCGTGCTCTTCCACCGAGATCAACATTCTCCCCGGCTTGCTCAGTGAGGCCAGTCGCAGTCGCTGGAATTTCTTCAGCAGGGCGGCGATCATGTCGTGCAGTTTCTCGTTGCCGGCCCCCCTGATGAAGAGATCGTGAAAGCTGTTGTGGACCTTGAAGAAGTGCCTCACATCGCCCTCATTGGCGATCTCCCGGAGCTTCTCGTTGATCCCTTCCAGCTTGTTGATTTCCCGGGTGGTGAGAAGGGCACAGGCCTTGCGGGCGGCGTAGCCTTCCAGAATGCTCTTGATGGCGTAGAATTCCTCCACGTCCTTCGCGGAAAAGGAGGCCACCAGCGCGCCCTTGCGCGGAACCACCGAGAGGTAGCCCTCGGACTCAAGCTGGCGGAAAGCCTCCCTGATGGGGGTGCGACTGATGCCGAAGCGGGCGGCAAGTTCCGGCTCCGCGACCTTTTCCCCGGGCTTGAGGGCGCCTGACATGATGGCGTCGCGGATGGTTTCAAGTATCCGTTCCCTAAGGGTTAAATGCTTCTCAACACTCCTCTTCATGCAGCTCCCCCCGTGATGCCGCAACATTGTATACAGTATACATTAATTGTCAAGAAATTGTATACAGTGTCCATTAAAATCTTGTTCTCTCTCCGGCCCCGCCGATCGCACAGCGCCGTGAAATGACTTGAAATTTGCCGGTGGCGACGGTATCTTTGCGGCCTGAGGGGTTTTTTATGGATCCGGTCCGACATCTGAAGATCTCCGTCTGCGTCCTGGGGCTGCTGGTCTCCTTCGGCACTTTCGGCTATATCGCCATCGAGGGGTGGGGTTTCCTCGATTCCCTCTACATGACCGTCCTCACCCTGAGCACGGTCGGGTTCCGGGAGGTCCACAGGCTCAACGACATCGGGAAGATCTTCACCATGGTGCTGATCTTCTTCGGGGTCAGCGTGCTGGGCTACATCGTCGGATCCCTGGCCCAGATCATGTTCGAGGGGCAATTTCATCGCATCATCGGGAGGAAGAAGGTGGAAAAGGCCATAGCTGCCCTGGAGAACCATTACATCATCTGCGGGTTCGGACGCATCGGTGCCCTGATCTGCAAGGAGTTCGCGGCCAAACCGCTCCCCTTCGTGGTGGTGGAAAAGGATGTGGCGACTATCGAGCGCATGGAGCAGGAGGGGCACAGCTTTCTCTTCCTGAGAGGGGACGCCACCATCGACGACACCCTGCTCAAGGCCGGGATCAAGCGGGCCAAGGGGCTCATCTCGGTGGTAGCCTCCGATACCGAGAACGTCTACATCACCCTGACCGCCAGGGGGCTTAACCCCGACCTCTTCATCCTGGCCCGCTCGGGAGAGGATGGCTCGGAGCTGAAGCTCCTGCGCGCCGGCGCCAACAAGGTGGTCTCCCCCTACCTGATCGGCGGGAGCAGGATGGCCCAGGCCGTGCTGCGCCCCACCGTGGTCGACTTCATCGAGATCGCCACCGGGCACGAGCACCTGGAGTTGCAGATGGAGGAGATCCTGATTCCGGAGGACTCCGGGTTCATAGGTGAGACCCTGGCCACTTCCGGCTTTCGCAAGGAGACCGGGGTCATCATCGTCGGTATCAAGAAACAGAGCGGGAAGATGGGCTTCAATCCCGAATCCCACACCAAAATCGAGGCCCACGACACCCTGATCGTGCTGGGCGAGCCGACCGCCATTCTCAAACTCGATCAGCTCGTCCGCTGCACGAATTGCGCGGAGGAGATGATAAAGAAGCACCGGAGAACTCATGAAACCCACCAGCACCAGTAAGCGCCTCTTCGTCCACGTCCCCTATCCGCAGCTAAAGGATAACCTCTCCTTCCTCCTGGAGCGCCGTCTGAACCCCGAGATCTTCTTCTCCGCCGACGCTCTCGACGCACTGGTCCCGGAGGAACTTGCCGCCGCGGCCGGGATCCTCGAAGGGGAGGGGCTTGGCTGCACCATCCACTCACCCTTCATGGACCTGAACCCCGGTTCGCTGGAGCGGCTCCTGCGTGACGCCACCATGCACCGTTTCGCGCAGGTGCTGGACGCGGCCGAGATACTCAAGCCCGAGGTGATGGTCTTCCACCCAGGCTTCGACCGCTGGCGCTACGGGGAGGCCACCAACCAGTGGCTGGAGCTGAGCGTGGCGGCCTGGCGGAAGGTGCTGGAGCGGGCCAGGGGAATCGGGACGGTGATAGCGGTGGAGAATATCTTCGAGGAGGAGCCCTCGACCTTGAGGGCGCTTTTGGAGGCGATCGACGACCCGGGCTTCGGGCACTGCTTCGATGTGGGGCACTGGAACCTTTTCAGGAAGGTGGGGATGGAGGAGTGGTTCGAGGCGCTGGGGGCCCGCATAGCGGAGGTTCATATCCACGACAACAGCGGCACCCGCGACGACCACGCCCCTCCGGGGGAGGGGGCCATCGAGTTTGGGCGCTTCTTCGAGCTGATGGAGCGCTACGCCCCTGATGCCGCCTACACCATCGAGGCCCACAGCCGGGACGACCTGGAGAGGTCACTCCTCGCGCTGGGCCAGTACCTCGGCTGAGATCCGCTCCCCTACCTGATGCAGGGGGAGCACGCCGTCGACCGGCATGGCGGCGGCCACCGACCCGGGCATGCCGTAGACAACCGAGGTCTCCGGGGCCTCGACGAAGATTTTCCCCCCCCTGCTCCTGATCTCCCGCGAGCCGGCCACGCCGTCGTGACCCATCCCGGTAAGGACGAAAGCCAGGCAATCCCTGCCGCAAGCGGCGGCGGCCGAGGCGAAGAGCACGTCCACCGACGGGCGGTGCTGGGTCCCTTCCGGTTCGACATCCAGCCGCACCGCCAGATCCTCCCCCGTCCGCATCACCTTCAGATGGCTCCCGCCGGGGGCGATGTAGACGCATCCGGGGACCAAGAGCTCACCCTCTTCCGCCTCCTTGACCGTGATGGCGCAGCTTCGGTTGAGCCTCTGCGCCAGCGACGCCGTGAAACCGGGCGGCATATGCTGCACCACCAGGACCGGGGCCGGAAGTTCCGCCGGCAGGGTCCCCAAGACCACGGTCAGGGCGGCGGGCCCGCCGGTCGAGGTTCCGATCAGCACCATCCTTCCTGCCCGGAGAGGTGTACCTTTCCCCGTCCGGGGAGGAACCTGGAGAGGGGCAGGGGCCGCCGGCGAGATCTTCACCGCGGCCGCCACCCTGACCTTGTCCACCAATTCCCTCGACAGCGCGGCGATCTCCATCGGGCCGTCGACCGAGCACTTGTCGATGAAATCGACCGCCCCCAGTTCCAGGGCCCTGAGCGTCTGCTCCGCCCCCTTCCCCGTACACGAGCTGAGCATCACCACCGGCGTGGGGCGCTCCTCCATGATGGCGGAGAGTGCGGACAGACCGTCCATCAGCGGCATCTTCACGTCCAGGGTCACCACGTCCGGGGCGAGTTCGTGCACCATGGCGACGGCGGTCCTGCCGTCACAGGCGACGCCGACCACCTCGATGTCGGGGGTGGCCTCGAAGATCCTCAGCAGCGACTTCCTGATGAAAGGGGAGTCATCGACCACCAGGACCCTTATCTTTCCCCGCTCACCGTTCATCTCCAGTACCCCTCGCGGCTCGCCTGCAGGGGTTCTTCCATCTGGGGTGCCTGCCATGCCGGCTGGCGTCCCACAAGGCCCTGGATGGATGCCGCGGCACTGGCCGCGATCCTGGCCCGTCTCGATTCGGGCCCTTCTGCCACAGCCCGCAGCTTGGGAAGGGCCCGCGGGTCAGCGATCTTCTGCAGCGCCGCCGTCACCGGTTCGAAGAGTAGTTCGTCGTCCATGAGCTCCAGCAGGCGCGGCGCGGCATCGGCGCAGCCGAGGTCCCCCAGCGCCGCTATGGCCGGGAACTGCAGCCAGAAGCCCTGGTCGAGGAGCGACAGGAGCGGCCCGCAGGCTGCGGGGTCCCCTATCTTGCCGAGAGCCTCGGCGGCGCCGTGGCGCACGTTCGGATCCGGGTCCCGGAGCGCAACGATCAAGGGGGGCACCGCTTTCCTGCTCCCGATCTGGCCGAGCATGACGGTGGCGAAGTTCCTCACCTCGTCGTCCGGGTCCTGCAGCAGCGCCACCAGGAGGGGAAGAGCCTCCTCCCCGAAGGCAACGAGCGTCTCCATGGCGCCGTTTCGCAGATCGGCTGCGGCATTGTTCCTTACCGCCGCCTCCAGGACCGGGGCCATGAAAGGGAGCCCCATCAGGATCAGCCCCTCCATAGCCTGGTCGCGAAGCCCGCGCGAGCCCTGGGCCACGGCGAGGAGGAGTTCCTCCACCCCGGACGGGGGCAGCGGCGCCTGGGCGGTGGAAAGTGGAGGCAAGGGCATCGCTTTGCGGTAGATCAGCGAGGTGGCCTCCGGGACGCTCTGCAGGTCATGGCGGTAGAGGTGCAGAGGTTCGGCATCACCCGTGAGGAGGTAGCCGCCGGGAGCCAGGAGCTTCTGGAGGGTGTCGATCAGCTGCTGCTGGGTCTCCGGTGGGAAGTAGATCAGCACGTTCCTGCAGAAGATGAGATCGAAGGCGCCGCAGGGGTCGGAGACTCCCGGCACCCCCTCGCCGGCCATCACCCGCGCCAGGTTCAGCTTCGCGAACCTGACGAGGGCCTTGATACCGTCGTTAACGGCCCAGCCATCCCCGTCCCGGCGCAGGTACCTGTCCCGGTAGCCGGCGGGGATACCCTTGAGGCGCCCTTCCTCATAGCGCCCCTCCGCGGCGAAGCGCAGGCAACCCTCGCTGAGGTCGCCGGCCACTATCTCGAGCTCCCAGGCCAGCGGAAAGCGCAGCCCCTCCAGGAGCGTCATGGCCACCGAATAGGGCTCCTCCCCGGTGGAGCAGCCCGCACTGAGGACCCTGAGCCTTCTCACTCCCGTGGCGCCCTTTTCCTCTTCCAGCCTCGGGACGACCACCGTCCTCAGGTCCTCGAACTGCTGCCGGTTTCTGAAGAAGCTCGTCTCGTTCACGGTCACCAGTTGGTAAAGCTCATCCTGCTCAGAGCTGGAACTGCTGAGGATGTCGAGGTATTGGGCCAGTCCCGAAAGTCCCAGCCGGGCGACCCTCGCCTCCAGGTGGCCGCGCAGCGCCGATTCCCTGCGGCCGGAAAAGCACAGGCCGCTTTGGTCCCCAAGAAAGCGGGTGATGCGCTGCAAGTCGCTGTTATGCATCCGTTTCTCCGCTTTAGCTGACCGTGAACTCGCCGACCAGGGTGATCAGCTCTTCCGAGCGCTCGCTCAGCTCCCGTGCCGAGACCGCGAACTGCTCGACCGCGGCCAGGTTCTCGCGGGTGAGGCCGCTGATCTTCTCGGTCGCCTCGACCACCATCTCGCCCCCCTTCTTCTGCTCCGAGGTGGCGTTGGCCACCAGGAGGGTCATGGAGTTCATGCCGCCGACCGCCTCGATGATCTGCCTGGAGGAGAGCGCCTGCTCGCGGGTGGCGATGGATACCTGGCGGGTCACGTCGTTCATGTTCTCCAGTGCGATGCGGATCTGCTTGCCCCCCTGTGCCTGCTCCTTGGTGGCGCCGGCGACTGCGGCGGTGATGCCGTTCATCTTCTCCACCGCGATGCGGATCTGGCGGCCGCCGAAGGCCTGCTCCTTGGCGGCGTTGGCCACCTGCAGCGCGGACTGGCTCATCTTCTCCACCGATTCCTGGACCTTCAGCGAGGCCGCAGCCTGCTTCTCGGTCATGGTGGCGATCTCGCCGATCAGGTCGGCGGACTGCTCGATGTTGCGTACGATGTTCCCCAGGGCGTTGCCGGCCACCCCGGAAAGGCTCATCGACTCCTCGGCCTCCTTCGAGGCCAGCTCCCCGTACTTGACCGAGTCCATGGTGTCGGACTGGACCTGCTTGATCACATCGGCGATCTCCTTGGTCGCGTTGACGCTGCGTTCGGCGAGCTTGCGGACCTCGTCGGCCACCACCGCGAAGCCCTTGCCGGCATCGCCTGCGCGGGCCGCCTCTATGGCGGCGTTCAGGGCGAGGAGGTTGGTCTGGTCGGCGATCTGGCCGATGACCTGGACGATGTTTCCGATCTCCTCGGAGTGTCTGCCGAGGTTCAGCACCGAGTCGGCGGTCTTGGTGATCACCCCCGTCAGGCGCTGCATGGCCGCCAGAGCCTCCTGGACCGCAGCCTGACCTGCCGCGGCCTCCTTGGTGGCGCTCTGGGCCACGCTGTCGGCCTCGGTGGCGCTGTCGGCCACCTTGCGGATCGACTCGATCATGTCGCCGACCACGGTGCCGGCTTCCACCACCACCTGCTGCAGCGCCTGGGAGTTCTGGGCCACCTCGCCGATCGATACCGTCATCTGTTCGATGGTGGCCGAGGTCTCGGAAACCGAGGCGGAAAGCTCCTCCGAGTTCTGGGCCACCCGGTCGATGGAGACGATCATCTCCTCGATGGTGGCGGAGGTTTCGGAGACCGCCGAAGCCATCACCTCCGAACTCTTGGCCACCTGCTCGCTGCTGGCGCCGAGTTCCTGGATGGAGGAGGAGACCTCACCCACCTGGCCGGAGAGCGACTCCGCATGCTGGGCCACGTTCTGGATGGAGGCCGCCATCTGCACCATCGTGCTGGAAGTCTCCTCGGTGGCGCTGGACTGGGAATGGGCCGAGCTGGCGAGCTGGGCCGAGCCGGAGGAGATCTCCTCGGCGGTGCTGGAGAGCTGCGACGAGGTGCCGCGGATCTTGTCGATCATGAGCTTGAGCTTGTCGGCCATGCCGTTCATGGACACCAGAAGCTGGCCGACCTCGTCCTTGGAGATCTTGTCCGCCCTGGCGGTCAGGTCGCCCCCGGCCAGCCTCTCGGCGATGCCGACTGCCGCCGCGAGCGGGGTGGTGATGCTGCGGGTGATGACGATGCTGATCAGCAGGCAGAGGATGATGCCGATGGCGAGGGTGACGGCGACGGTGGCGGTGACGCTAGCTGCCAGGTCGGCCATGACCTTTTCCTGCTGGTCCACCCTGGCATTGCTTTCCGTCGCCAGCTCCTTGGCGATCTGCTCCAGGTTGTGGATCTCGCTCTTGTAGGGAGACATGGCCTTGTTGGCCGCCGCGGCGCTGGCGAGTTTGCCGGCGCTGAGCTCGGCATAGACCCTGGTGAAGCCCTCCTCGTAGGTGCTCTTCCCTGCCTTCATGGAGGCGACCCTCTCCTTATCCTTGGTGAGTTTCGCGAGCTTCTCCAGTCCGGCCAGGTTCTCGCCCAGGTGCGTCTGCTGCTCCTTCCACTTGAGGTAGTAATCTCCCTCTACCGCCCGGTCGCCCATGTTCAGGAAGAGGTCCTTCTCGAAGCGCCGCAGTTCCAGGATGCTGGCCTGGGTCTTGAAGGCGTACTCTGAAAGGGTGGCGTCCCCCTTGATCATGTCGATGGTGGCGCTGGTGCTCTTGTCCACCCCCCAGTACCCGGTCAGACCGCTGATGGCCATCAACAGCAGCATCAATGTGAATCCCGCGGCCAGCCGGGCGCCGATTTTCAAGTTCTGCAGCAGCATTGTTCCTCTCCTTCTTGGATGTTCGATCTCATTTCATGCCATCTTCCGGCGTGCTGAAGTCCCGGCGCCGGGCCGGCTTTCTTTCCGCGCTGTCAGGGGGAGAGCTTCAGGGAACGGGCCAGGTCGAGGATGAAGACCAGCTTCTCCTCCAGCTTCCCTACCCCGAGGAGGTACTGCTCCTCGACCGTGACCGCCTCCTCGGGGATCTCCTCCACCAGGGCGGCGGGGACCTTGAGGACTTGGGAGACCGAGTCGACCAGCATCCCCAGCCGCTTGGCCCCGAGCTCCACCACCATGATCCGCTGCTCGTCGCTCGCCTCTACTTCCGGGAGCCGGAAGCGCTTCCTGAGGTCTACCACCGGGATGATCCTGCCGCGCAGGTTGATGACCCCGCGCACGTGGGGGGGGGCGCTGGGGACCATGGTGGTCCCGGTGGCCCTGATGATCTCCTGGACGCTTTCGATCGGGACGCCGTAGCACTCCCGCCCCAGCCCGAAGGTCACCAGGTGATAGCTCTCCCGCCGCTCTTCTGCTTCCCGCTCGGTTTCCAGGTCGACCTGCGCCTGGGCCTGGGCCACGAAACCCGCCAGTATGTCCTCCGCCAGCCCCGAAGCCGGGAGCTCAATCTTGTTCATGCCGTTCAAAAGCCACCTCCTGACCCGCTCCCCGCCACCAGCGAGGGGAGGTCCAGTATCAGCGCCACCTTACCGTCACCGAGCACGGTGGCGCCGGAAATGCCGGGGATTTCCCCGAGATAATCGTCCAGTCCCTTGACCACAATCTCCTGCTGTCCCAGCAGGCGGTCGACCATCAGGCCGCCGCGCTTCTCGCCGCAGGCGACGACAACCAGGTAGCCCCCGTTTCCTCCCCGGCCCTGCAGGGAAAAGAAGCCGGCCAGCCGCTTGACCGGGAGGAGCCTGTCCCTAAGCCGGAAGAGCTCCGAGCCCGAGGACTGGTGCAGCTCCGCTTCCGAAACCGCCAGGCTCTCCAGCACACCTGAAAGAGGAAGGGCGAAGGTGGTGCCGCAGACCTCGACCAGCAGCGCCTGGATGATGGCCAGGGTGAGGGGGAGCTTGAGGGAGAAGAGGGTGCCGCGGCCCGGCCGGCTCTCGACCTCGATCACCCCGCCTAACCCCGTGGCGGTGTTCTTGACCACGTCGAGCCCTATGCCGCGCCCGGAGGTTTCGCTTAGTTGCCTGCTGGTGGAGAAGCCGGGGAGAAAGATCAGCTGGAGGGCGTCCTGCTCGGAGAGGGAGGCGGCCTGGCGCTGGTCGATCAGCCCCTTCTTCAGGGCGGCCGCCTTGAGGGCGGCTGGGTCGAGGCCGCGGCCGTCGTCGCGCAGGTAGATGATGATCTGGTTCTTGTCGTGCCGGGCCCCGAGGGTGATGGTCCCGTTGGCGGGCTTCCCCGCCGCAATCCTCTCCGCCGGGGTCTCTATGCCGTGGTCCGCCGCGTTCCTGATCAGGTGCAGCAGGGGTTCCCCGATCTCGTCGATCACCGTCTTGTCGAGCTCGGTCTCCTCCCCCTCGAAGTTGAGGGTGATCTCCTTGCCGTGGCTTCTGGAGAGGTCGCGGACCAGCCGGTTGAAGCGTGTGAAGACGGTGGAGGCGGGGAGCATCCTGACCTTCATGATCGATTCGCGCAGCTCGTCGGCGCTCTTGCCGATCAGCTCGCTGGTCTCCGCGAGGAGCGCCAGGAGATCGCGGTCTTTGACCTCCACCTTGAGCCGGGACTCCAGGGCGGCGAGGGTGGTGCGCTGGATGACCAGTTCCCCCACCTGGTTCAGGAGCTGGTCCAGCTTGGCGAACTTCACCTTCACCGTGTCCGACTTCTGGGTCAGGTAGTGGTAGTCATCGCCGCGGTCCGGGAGGGCGGTGAGCCCGGGAGTTGCCGGCCCCGCCGACTCCGCCGATCCCAGGTAGGAGAGGAGCATCTGCTCGGCGCTCAGATCGAGAGGCGCGCGGGGGTCGGAGGAAAGGGCGGCCAGCGATTCCCTCAGGGCGTTGAGGGACGAGAAGATGGCGCCGAAAACTTCCTCGCCCCACTGCAGTCCTCCCGCCGCCCCGAGCTTCAGGACCCCTTCCATCTCGTGCAGCAGGCTTTGCAGGGGGGCGAACCCCATCATGCCCGCGTTCCCCTTGAAGGTGTGCAGGCTCCCCAGCATGCTGGTTACCAGCGAGAGGTCGGGCTCCCCCTCCCGTGCCCCCCGCTCCAGCAGCAAGAGCGCCTGCTCGGTGGCATCGAGGTGGCCGCAGGCGTCCTCGATGAAATCGGTGCAGAGAATGGACAGATCTACTTCCTGCACCGCTAGACCACCTTCGAGGAGAGCGCGCCCTCGCGCTCCCCCTGCGCGTCGGGAAGCACCTTCTCCACCAGGGAGTAGAGGTCAGCGGAATTGAAGGGTTTCTTCAGATACCCTCTGGCTCCCAGCTTCAGGGCGCGGACGGTGTCCTCCTCCTTGCCCTCGGTGCTGATGACGATGATCGGGGTCCTGCGGGAGATGCCCTGGGCCTGGGCCTTCTCCATGAACTGCACGCCGTTCATGACCGGCATGTTGATGTCCAGCAGGATGAGGTCGATGTCGTGCTCGCGCTGCAGGATATCCAGCGCCTCCTGTCCGTTGTTGGCGTCGGCGAAGCCGCAGCCGTAGCGGTGCATAACCAGGCGGTACATGTGGTGGATCAGCTCCGAGTCATCGACGATGAGAACCTTCTGCAACATACTTCCTCCATATGAAAAGTCCTACTGCCATTGCATGAAAAGCCGCGGCTAAGCCGCGGAGAAAAGGTGAGGCGGGCTCCAAGGCCGCCCGGGGGCGGACTGGGCCGCGAAGGTCTCCCGGAAGAGTTCAGCCGTCTCCCGGAAGGCGCGCAGTATGCTGGGGTCGAAATGGCGCGGGGTGGTCCCCCCCTCGCCCATGGTAATCGCCTCGCAGGCTCTTTCGTGGTCGAGGGGGGTCTTGTAGGCCCTGCGGCTTCTGAGGGCGTCGTACTGATCGGCGATCATCACGATCCTGCCGGGGAGCGGGATGGTGTCGCCGGAGAGCCCGAACGGGTAACCGGAGCCGTCCCACTTCTCGTGGTGACTGAGGGCGATGGTGGCCGCCATCTGCAACATCGGGTGCCGGGAGCCTGCCAAAAGCTGCTCACCGATCACGGTGTGCCCCTTGATGACCTCGAACTCACCCGGGGTCAGCGGGGCCGGCTTGAGCAGGATCGAGTCGGGAATGCCGAGCTTGCCGATGTCGTGCATGGTGGCCGCCACGCTGATCGTGGCGCAGAACTCCTCCGGCAGCCCCAGCGAGCGCGAGATGATGGCGGCGTAACTGCCGATCCTGGAGATGTGCTCCCCTGTCTCCTCGTTGTGCAGCCGCGCCGCCGCGGTGAGCCGCTGGATGATCTCCAGGCTCATGCTGTGCTGGCGCTTGATCGCCTCCACCAGCTGGCAGGTGTCGTCGATGGCCACCCGGGCCAGTTCCGCCTGCCAGCGCCGGTCCTGCAGCAGCGCCCGCTTCTCCGCCACCGCTTTTTGGGCCGCCACCACCAGCTGCAGGGGGGGGAAGGGCTTGAGGATCAGGTCGGAGGCCCTCAGCCGCAGTGCGGAGATGGCGGTCTCGGCCTCCGCCGCGGCGGTCATGAAGATCACCGGGGTGTCGGGGTCGAAGGCTCTGAAGCGGGTGACCATGGAGATGCCGTTCATCCTGGGCATGTTCACGTCGGTCAGCAACAGGTCGGCGGGGCGCTCCTGCACCGCGGCCAGTGCCCCCTCACCGCTGTCGAAGGTGCGGACCTCGAAGCCGCGGGACTTCAGGAGCGTTGCCAACATATCCAGAATGAAAGGCTCGTCGTCGACTACCACGACTGCCCCTGCGCCTTGGCCCAATGTCGCCTCTCCCTTTCTAGCCGAAATTATTAATGAGCAATAGCAGGGACCGTGCCGACGGCGGATGCCGGTGGGAAAGAACAGCATTGGCGGGAGTTTAAGGCCGGCACGGCTGGGGGGGAGGGTGATAAATGGGTGCGACGGAAGTTGCAGCCTTCTTGGGGGAGGGGGACGTTTTGCCTGGAACTTCGATGGGTTCCGTGCCGGGGCAAGAAACGTCGCCCCAGCAACGGATGTCGCACCCCTGCGGACGCGGGGATAGCGGTCAGCGCCTGTTGAGCCTCTTGTTGAGCGCCTGCCGGCTGATGCCGAGCATGGCGGCGGCCGCCCCCTGGTTGCCGCCGGTCCGCTCCAGGGCCTGGGCCACCAGACGCTCTTCCATCTCCTTGAGGGTCTCGAATCGCTCGATGGGCTGGACCTCCTGCCCCGGTATCGCGGTCAGTCCCGTGCCGATGGCCTCCCTGAAGGGGGCCAGGGAGAGGACACCTCCCCGGTGGCGGGCCAGCGCGTCGTAGCTCATGGCCCGCAGCTCCCTGATGTTGCCGGGAAAGCCGTACCCTGAAAGGTAGCCGAGGAGCTCCGGGGGATAGGTCGGCTTCTTCTTGCCGAGCCCCCGGGCGGCCTCCTCCAGGAAGACCTCCAGCAGCGGGGCGATGTCCTCCGGGCGTTCCCTGAGCGGCGGGATACGCACCTGGTGCGAGCGGAGCCGGAAGAAAAGGTCCTTCCTGAAGGTTCCGGCTGCGACCTTGGCGGCCAGGTCGCAGTTGGTGGCGGCCACCACCCGGGCGGTGCTGAAGGAGGGGTGGTCGGAGCCGATCTGGTAATACTCCCCCTCCTGCAGCAGGCGGAGGAGTTTCACCTGCGAGGCGGGAGTCAGGTCGCCGATCTCGTCCAGAAAGAGGGTTCCGCCGGAGGCCTTGGCGATCATCCCCTCCCGGCGGGCGTCGGCACCGGTGAAGGAGCCCTTGCAGTGGCCGAAGAGGGTGTCGGCGAAGACCTGGTCGTCGAGGCCGGCGCTGTTGAGCGGGACGAAGTCGCCGCGGCGCCCGCTCAGGGCGTGCAGGGCGCGGGCGACCAGTTCCTTCCCCACCCCGGTCTCCCCCAGGACCAGCACCGGCTGGTCCGAGGGCGCCACTCCCTGCAGGTAGGTGAAGACCAGCTGCATCTTCGTGCTCCTGGTATGGAAGCGGGAGAGAGCCCCCTCGCGGTTGTGCTCCCCGAGCAGGCACTCCCTGAGCGAGGCGATCTCGCAGCGCAGGGAGTGCAGCCCGAGGGCGCGGCGGACGCCGGAGACGAAGCGCTCGGGCGAGACGGGCTTGACCATGTAGTCGAGCGCCCCGACTTTCATGCACTCCACCGCGGTATCGAGCTGGTTGGCGGCGGTCACGATGACGACCGGGACTTCGGGGTAGGTGGAGGTGAGCTCGGAGAGGAGTTCCTTCCCGGAGAGGTGCGGCATCTGCAGGTCCAGCACCACGGCGCCGACCTGGTGTTGGGCGAGGAAGGGGAGGAGCTCCCGGCTGTCCTGCATCCCCTTGATGACGGTGAATCCGGCGCGCCTGAGCATGACGGTGAAGCTGAAAAGGATTTCCGGCTCGTCGTCCACCAGGACTATGGCCGGAAGCGAAACGGCGGTTCGATCGTCCATCGGCTTCCCTCCGGCCGGTTTTATAGCAGAAAGCGGCGCGGCAAACAAGGGCGGATGCGGGGCGGGGAATTTTGCCGCGGCGAACAACGGTCTATTTGTACCCGCCGCCGGAAGATGCTATAAGGGAACGCCTTGACACCGGCACCCGGTGGAAAGGCCCCGTTCCACAGGCTCACCCGCTACCCGGAGTTGTTCAATATGCGCATCATCCTCGTTCTGCTGGCCCTGGTACTGAACCAAGTCCCCCTCTCCCTGGCCCGGGCATCTGTCGAGCCCGCAAAGACGCGCCTGACGCTGACCAAAGCGGAGCAGGAGTGGCTGCGGCAGCACAGGACCATCCGCGTCAGCGTCAACAACCCCAC
Source organism: Geomonas sp. (assembly GCF_056994735.1). Lineage (NCBI taxonomy): Bacteria > Pseudomonadati > Thermodesulfobacteriota > Desulfuromonadia > Geobacterales > Geobacteraceae > Geomonas > Geomonas sp. Next base: position 8,757 of record NZ_JBXKJL010000523.1, on the reverse strand, counting down.
ATCCTACCACCGGTCCTTTGCCGGGCAACCTTGCCGGGGAATGGCCTACGACTACCTCTCCGAGGCCTGCCGCAGGCTCGGCATCGCCGTGGAGCCCGTCCCCGGGCTCGGCTGGCGGAGGTCCATCGAACTCCTGGGACGGGAGGGGGGAGTGGACCTAGTGCTGAAGATGCCGCGGGGCGGCGAGGGGAAGCGGCTCCCCGCCATAGCGCTCCCCTACCTTACCTCTCCCCTGGTCATCTTTACCCGCAAGGACGGGCCCTACGTCTCAGGACTCAGCGATCTTGCCGGAAAGGTGGTCGCCGGTGGGGAGGGAGTCAGGGCGGCCCTGAAGCGGGACCTCCCGAGTGCTACCATCCTGCCGCTGGACAATCCGTCCGAGGCGCTGAAGGCGGTCTCCACGGGGAAGGCCGTGGCCCTGGTGGAGAACCTGGCCATCGGCAGCTACGCGATACAGCAGGGGGGGATAGTCGACATCAAGGTCGCCGCCTCCACCCCCTATCCCGAGGAGGATCTGGCCATGGGGGTGCGCAGCGACTGGCCCGAGCTCTCCACCCTGATCGGCAAGGCCCTTTCCTCCCTCACCAGTGAAGAGCACGAGGCCATCCGCCACCGCTGGCTGACCTTACGCTACGAGCACGGCATCAGGGGCTTCGAGGTGGGGGAATTGGCCGCCCTCTTCGCGGGGGTCGGGCTGGCGGTGGTCTGGCTGCTGCGACGGGTCATCAGGTCGCGCACCGCCGCCCTCTGCAGGGAGGTGCAGCTGCGCTCGGAGAGGGAGAAGGAGCTCGAACGCGAGATAGCCGAGAAGAGGACGGTGGAGAGCGCACTGCAGGAGTCGGAGCGCCGTTTCAGGGAGATGCTGGCCAACCTGCGCCTGATTGCCATCATGCTCGACACCGAAGACCGGGTCACCTTCTGCAACGACTTCCTGCTGGAGCTCACGGGGTGGCAGAGGTCCGAGGTGCTGGGGAAAAACTGGTTCGGGATCTTCTTTCCTGACCCGGAGGAGTCCGCCAGGACCTTCCACGAGGGATTCCGGGCGGGGCCGGCACTGCACCGCGAGAGGACCATCGTCACCAGGCAGGGCTCCCGCCGGGTGATCTCCTGGAACAGCACCGTGCTGCGCAGACCGGACGGCGGGGAGATCGGCGTGGCCTCCATCGGCGAGGACATCACCGGCCGCAGGCAGTATGAAACCGCGCTGCAGAGCATCACCGCCGGGGTATCGGCCGCCACCGGGGCCGCCTTCTTCCAGTCACTGGTCAGCCACCTCGCTCAGGCCCTGGAGGTGGAGTACGCCCTCATTGGCGAAATCCGTGACGACGGCGGCGAGGCCAGGATCGATACCGTGGCGGTCTGGACCAAGGGGGAGGCGCAGGAGAACTTCAGCTACGCCCTGGAGGGGAGCCCCTGCTGCCAGGCGGAAAACGGCGACTGCCTGGTGGTGGAGAGGGGCTTATGCGCCCTGTACCCCGGGGTCTGTTCCTTTCCCCGCATGGGGATGGAGAGCTACGCCGGGGTGCCGTTGCGCAACGCCTCCGGGGATTTCCTGGGCGTCCTCTCGGTACTCAGCAGCACCCCCTTCCCCAATCGCGAGGTGGTGGAATCGATGCTCGGCATCTTCGCGGTCAGGGCCGCCGCCGAAATCGAGAGGACCAAGGCGGAGGAGGCGCTCAAGAAGAGCGAGGCGAAATACCGCCTCCTCTTCGACCGGATGGTGAACGGCTACAGTGTCTGCGAGGTCGTCTGCGACGATCAGGGGAAGCCGGTGGACTACCGCTTCGTGGAGGTCAACTCCGCTTTCGAGACCCTGTCGGGACTAAAGCGCCACGACCTCATCGGCAGGACCATGCGGGAGCTGGTCCCGCGGGCAGACGAGATCTGGATCGAGAGGCTGGGGACGGTGGCGGTAAGCGGGCAGCCGGACCAGTTCGAGGCCTACTCCGCGCGCCTGAGGAAGTGGCTGAAGATCGCCGCCTACTCCCCTGAAAAGGGGTACTTCGGCGCCACCTTGTACGACATCACCGAGAGAAAGCTCGCCAAGGCGGCGCTGAGGGAGAGCGAGGAACACGTGCGGCAGATCTTCGCCCAGAGCGATGACGGCCTGATCCTCTTCGAGATGGATACCTTCAACATCATCGAGGCCAACCCGGCGGCACTGCACCTTTACGGGACGACCAGGGAAGAGCTGCGGGAGTTGAAGCCGTGGGCGGTGATAAGCCCCAACGACTTCCGCAAGCTGATCAGGGCCATCCCCAAGGACGATCGCAGCGTTCCCTTCCAGATGGAGAGGGCTACCTGCTACAAGGCCGACGGCAGCACGTTCATGGTCGCCATCCGGGGAAAGATACTGACGCTGCGGAACGAGTACGTGATCCTTTGCAGCGTCAGGGATATCACCAACAAGGTCCGGCTCGAGGAGGAGATGAAGGCGACCCAGGCCAAGCTGATCCACACCAACAAGATGACCTCGCTGGGGATGCTGACCTCCGGCATCGCCCACGAGATCAACAACCCCAACAACTACATCAGCGTCAATTCGCTGATGCTTTCCGACGTGTGGCGTGACGCGCAGCCGATCCTCGGCGAGTACCGGGAGAGAAACGGTGAGTTCAACCTGGGGGGATTGCCCTTCTCGGAGATGGAAACCGTGGTGCCCAGGCTTCTTTCCGGGATCACCGAGGGGTCGAGCAGGATCGCCCGCATCGTCAACAACATGAGGGACTTCGTCAGGAAGGACGACCGGGGAGAGGGGGGGAGCATAGACATCAACCGCACCATCGAGTCCGCCGCCTCCCTCCTTTGGCACCACATCGATCGTCACACCGAATCGTTCGCCGTGTCCCTCGATAAAGGTCTCCCTCCGGCCAAGGGAAGCGCGCAGCAGATAGAGCAGGTGATCATCAACCTGATCATGAACGCGCTGCAGGCGCTCCCCGGCAAGGAGTACGGGGTCCTGGTCAAGACCGCCCTGGACCAGGGGAGCGGGATGATCATGATCTCGGTGATCGACGACGGGTACGGGATGAACAAGAAGGTGCGCAACCACCTCACCGAGCCTTTCTTCTCGACCAAGATCGATAAGGGGGGGACCGGGCTTGGTCTCTACATCTCCTCCTCTATCATCAAGGAGCACCACGGCTCGCTCTCCTTCGAATCAGCGCCGGGCAAGGGGACGACCGCGACCATACGGCTCCCCGTAGCCGGAGGGTGGATGGAACCGGTGCTGCCGTCACCGTCCGGGACGACAGGAGGGAATATCGATTCGATGGGGGGAGTCGGAAGCCAGCCGGAGGCTGACTGAGGTCAGGGGATTGGCCGAGGGGGAGCTCCCGGCCCTTACTGAAAAGCTAGCTGGAGCTCTCGGGGAGATCGATCGAGACCGGATCGTCATCTCCATGGACCACGGCCCATTCGTTGACCACCGGGTCGAAGTCGGCAATCCGCTCCAGCGGCGCCTTAAGGTATCTCCCCTCGGCCGTCACGGCCACCTCGCCGGTCGGGAGGATGATCTCGCCGGTGCCGAAAAAGAAGCGGCTGTTCTCCTCGGTGATCCTGGCGACCACCTTGAGCTCCACCTCCAGCGGGATCGGCTTCTTATAGGTCACCTTAAGTTCGACCGTCAGCGCCCAGATCTGCTCCTCCTTGCCGACCATCATCGCGCGGCCGATGGTTTCGTCGAGAATGGTGGAGGCGAGCCCACCGTGCAGCCGGCCGGGATAGCTTTGGTGCTCGATACCGGGGACGAAGGTGGCGACCAGTTCGCCGTTCTCCATCTCGTAGAAAGAGGCCTGCAGGCCGGAGCCGTTCTTGAGTCCGCAGACGAAGCAGAGCTTCGAGTTGTACTGTTTCCTGATCACCTTGTGCCGCATCCGCCGCCCCTCCTAATTTCCCTGCTTTCGCCGCTTCCTCGACTTCCAGAGCACGTCGGAGAGATACGCAACCACGGTGACATTCACCACCAGGACCGTGATCCTCGGCCAGCTGAGCTCCCGCGAGACCTCGAAGACCTCCATCGGGATGTAGATCCCTCCGGAGAGTACCGCGAACCATTCCGCCCACGGCTGCTCGGTCCATAGCCCGTACGCTTCAGCCAGCCGCACGGCCGAGTAGAGGAGGGCGGAGAGCGCCATCATCCACATCTGCAGGTCCGTCACGCGGTTGGCTGCATCGATGAAGATGCTGGGATAGTGCTTGGCCGGGTTCAGGTGCAGCGCCCTGACCAACTCGACTGCGGCCTCATGGAGATCCTTGTGGATGAAGGCCAGCAGCCCGCAGCCGGCCAGGAGCACCAGCAATCCCTTGGCCGCCTCGAAAATGGCGATTATGTGGAGGCCTCTCTTGCTCGGGTGATACCCGCTCGTGTCGTTCAACTCTTGCTCCGTATCAGGTGAAGTCGCTGGCGAACTCGGAAAACGGCGAAGGGGATGAAAACGGAAAGGGTGATCACTTCCTGCATGGTCTTCAACTGTCCCGGGCTGGACGTTCCGTAACCGGCCCTCTTGCCGGCAGCAATCGCAAGATTATACACGCGCAGGACCTTCTCTTCCAGCGTCAATTCGGCGCTTGCTGCGTCAGGCGTCAGGCGTGCAGGTGGAATGCGCAGGCAGGTCAAGGGGGGCGCTATCGATTACGGGCATGGCGAAGTTTGGGACGTTCCGGAGGACTGCACGGGGACGGGGCTTGCGTCGGCAAAGGTAAAATGTGTCATCGGCGTCACGGCGGCGTAATGGCCTGATCCGAAGAGGGCGCGTCCTTCTTCAGCGTGCCGTGTTCGGGGCGTCTCACCCCTCGTACTTGTAGAACAGATCGCCGAGTATGGTCAGTAACGGGATAGGGAGTCTGCAGAGGATCTTCTGGTAACGACTGAGGTGCCGATCGGGCTCCACCGAGAAACGATCGTGCTGGAGGTCATACCGGTGGTATTTGATCAGCGTCTGGTTGGCGCCCCAGCCATTCTTGAAGCGGAGCAGACCCTCGTTGTCAGGCTCGGTCCTGCCCATGCTGAAACAGGTGCATCCTTCCTTGGCGCATTTCTTTATGCACTTCCAAAAAAGAAGGTTGGTCGCCCGCAGGTTCTGGTACCTGCAGTCGGATGCGCTGTACTTGAACATGGCGTGCCTGCCGAAGCGCAGGCAGATCACCCCTGCCACCAGCCGCCCATTATGCCAGGCGAGAGCGGTGAAGCCCAATTTCTGCGCGATAACGTGATCATGCAGTTCCCGGAAGAAACGCATCGGTTGCGGAGGGACGCCGTGGCGTCTGCGCGTCATGCTGTGCAGGCCATAATAGGCCATGACTCCCTGCAGCGATTCGGTGAACTCGACCTGCACCCCTTCCTTGACGGCCTTTTTGATATTGGTCGCATTGCTTCTCCGCAGGCTCGAGAACATGAGATCTTCATCCGGGGAGAGTTCCAGCTCATGGTGTATCCAGGTCTGAGACGGCAATTGATCGTCCAGGAAATTCTCTCCCCTGAACTCGACGAACCGCCAGCCACACTTTCTGCCGTAGGCCAGGATGCTGTTGAAAAGCTCCTGAAAGTCGCCAGGGCCTTCAGCGAGCGAGCCGCAGTAATCGGAAAAAGAGAGGGAGACGCCGCGCCTTGTGGTCAGGAGGGTATCGACGTCCATGATGGGAATGCACCCCTTGACGGCGCCATCCTTGAAGAGGGTGAAGTATCTCGGCTTGAAGTCGTAACTTTCGGAAAGCACACGTGCCCAGTTGGCGGAGTGGAAGATGGTACTCCCTGCATGGGCGAGGAGGAGATCATTCCAATCATTCCGGGTGAGGGGGTCCAGTACCTGTACTTCACCGGTTGATTTTGTCATGGCAGGCCCTCCTGCCTACTATAAATCGTGGGGTAGGTACATGTGCCAGCGTCTTGCGCTAACGTGGTGGAAAGGGGGCAGGATAGTTCCAGTGAAGATTGTAGCGGCGGCTATGGCCTTGTCAACGGGACGAGCAATAGCCGAGGGGGCTTTGTTTAGCGGCACGGCGTACGAAGTGTGGAATGCTTCGATGTGTTTAGCTGCGGAAGATGAAGAAGACGGCACCGGCGAGGCAGCAGCCCGCCCAGAGATAGTCGAGCTTCAACGGCTGGTCCATGTAGAAAACGGCGAAGGGGATGAAAACGGAAAGGGTGATCACTTCCTGCATGATCTTCAACTGTCCCAGGCTGAACGTTCCGTACCCGGCCCGGTTGGCAGGCACCTGCAGCGTGTACTCGAAGAGCGCCAGCCCCCAGCTGGCTAGAATGGCGACATAGAGCGGCGCACTGCGCAGGTTCTTCAGGTGCGCGTACCAGGCGAAGGTCATGAAGACGTTGGACATTACCAGTAATACGATGGTTCTCATGGCTTTTGTTAGCATCCGCTAAAAGTCGGACATTCCTCCATCTCGGGTCGAGACTCTCTCCTCGCAGGCTCCGCGAAAAAACAGAGGAAGGAGGTTGAGCAGTCAGTACCGCAGGATAACACGACTGAACCGTAGAGTGCAAAGGAGATGAGTTCTACCGATTTTCCGCCTGCATGATCTCCTTATAATTAACCATTTCATTATCTAATGTGGCGGCAGGTTTTCACTTTGTTTACGGTAGGTAAATGCAGTAGTATGAGGCGTTTTGTGTATGGCAGCAGGGATAACTGTCACGGAGTTTGCCGCCTCATTCGTGGCGGACGGAGACGGCCTGTTTGCTGATGCGTTCTATGACATAGCTTGTGCGCCGGGTGTCACTTTTGATCCAGGCGATATTTTTTTCTGCGAAGGGATGCAAGATGAAAATTGAGAAACAGGAAATGTATTTGAGGGAATGGCAGGGGCATGAGGAGTACGCCGAGCGGATGCTCGCCATCATCGGTCACCTCTATCGCGACAACAACATCGTCACCACGGTCTACGGCCGCTCGATAGTCAACAGCCCGATCATCGAGATCCTCAAGGCTCACCGCTTCGCCCGTCTCATCCTCGACTCCGACCTTACCGTTGTTGACACTTTTCCCGTCCTCGAGGCCATCGGGAAGCTCGACCTGGCACCGGCCCGGATCGACATCGGGCGGCTCACCGTCCGTTACCAGGCACAGGCAGGCGTACTCGGCGTCGACGAATTCGTACGTCAGGAGCTGGCCTCCGTCAACACCGGCCGCACGCCGCTTCTGGATGAGCCGCAGGACATCGTGCTCTACGGGTTCGGGCGCATCGGGCGCCTCCTTGCCCGCATCCTGATCGAGAAGTCGGGGAGCGGTGAGAAGCTGAGGCTGCGGGCAGCCGTGGTGCGCAAGGGGAGCGAGGACGACCTGGTGAAAAGGGCGAGCCTCCTGCGCCGCGACTCGGTTCACGGCCCCTTCAACGGGATCATCACCATCGATGAGGAAGAAAACGCCATCATCGCCAACGGCACCATGATCCGTATCATCTATGCCGACGCACCGGAAAACATCGACTACACCGAGTACGGCATCCGCAACGCCATCCTGATCGACAATACCGGGAAATGGCGCGACCGTCCGGGACTGGGGCGCCATCTGCAGGCCAAGGGCATTGCCCAGGTGCTGCTCACCGCCCCCGGTAAGGGCGATATCCCCAACGTCGTTGCCGGGATCAACAACGAGCTGATCGTCGCCGAGGAAACCATCTTCTCCGCCGCCAGCTGCACCACCAATGCTATAGTGCCGGTACTCAAGGCCATCAACGACCGTTTCGGCGTGGTGAACGGGCATGTCGAGACCTGCCACTCCTACACCAACGACCAGAACCTGATCGACAACTACCACAAGGCCGACCGTCGCGGGCGGAGCGCCCCCCTCAACATGGTCATCACCGAGACCGGCGCCGCCAAGGCCGTCGCCAAGGTGCTTCCCGAACTGGCAGGGAAGCTGACCGGTAACGCCATCCGGGTCCCGACCCCGAACGTGTCGCTGGCCATTCTGAACCTGCAGCTCAACGAAGAGACCGACGTTGCGGCCCTCAACAGCTACCTGCGCGCCGTTTCGCTCGATTCTCCGCTGCAGAACCAGATCGACTACACCAACTCTCCCGATGTCGTTTCCAGCGATTATGTCGGCTCCCGTCATGCCGGCGTGGTCGACTCCCTGGCCACCATCGTCCAGGGGAACCGCTGCGTGGTCTACGTCTGGTACGACAACGAGTTCGGCTACAGCTGCCAGGTCGTGCGCATGGTACAGAAGATGGCCGGCGTGGAACTGCCGTCCCTGCCGGTCGAGGGCAGGAGCTAAGTCCGGCACAGGAGGCGACGCCGCCTGGCCGTTGTCAAAGGGGGTAGGGGGATTGCCCTCCCATTCGCCGAATCCCGTTGCTGCAGGGGTATCGGCAGACAGCGTAGGCAAATAAGAACCCGATTAGTACCAATCTTCCACCAGCTTCCAAAACTGTCATTCCCGAAGCGATTCTGATCGGGAATCCGGCTCCTAAACGACGTGAGATCTGGATCCCCGATAAGGGCATTCGGGGATGACAATCTCGTAGCGGAAGATTAGCGCTAATTAGTAATAAGAATGAGATCAACGGGTGCCCCGCAGCATGAGGGGGCACCCGTTTTTTTGTTGCCTCCGCCAGGGCTACCCGTGGTGTTCCCCCTCCCCCGCCGGGGGCGGGGACGTCGGAGGTGTCCCGATCGAGCGTCCCCCCCTTGTCAAAGGGGGGACAGGGGGGATTTGCTTTCATGACTCCGCCAACTTAACTGATATCATTGAAGAGCTCCTGCCATTCATGATAATAGTTGACGAAGGTGCTCGA
>NZ_JBXKJL010000522.1:0-2890 GCF_056994735.1 Geomonas sp. | reverse complement strand
CACCGGTGATCATGTTCTTTACGTAGTCGGCGTGGCCCGGGCAGTCGACGTGCGCGTAGTGACGCTTGTCGGTCTCGTACTCGACGTGGGCGGTGGCGATGGTGATACCACGCTCACGCTCTTCCGGGGCGTTGTCGATCTGGTCGAAAGCCTTGAACTCGGCCTGGCCCTTGCCGGCGAGGACCTTGGTGATGGCAGCGGTCAGGGTGGTCTTGCCGTGGTCGACGTGGCCGATGGTGCCTATATTTACGTGCGGTTTAGTTCTTTCGAATTTAGCTTTTGCCATGAGGAATCCTCCCTGGGGTTTCTAAACAAAATGTATGTAAGATGCTTTTGCTGGAGAGTGGAGCCCACAACCGGATTCGAACCGGTGACCTCTTCCTTACCAAGGAAGTGCTCTGCCTACTGAGCTATGTGGGCACATGATTTTGGAGCGGGAAACGGGACTCGAACCCGCGACCCTCAGCTTGGAAGGCTGACGCTCTAGCCAACTGAGCTATTCCCGCCAATCACATCGAACGGCGAAGTTTTTTGATTCGATCGACCGCCGCCTTCCCAGTACCAACGACCTACGGTCTCCTGGAATCGGGCCGGCGCCCGTCTCATCTGAAGTTTGTATGGTGGAGGGAGGAGGATTCGAACCTCCGAAGTCGATGACGACAGATTTACAGTCTGTTCCCTTTGGCCGCTCGGGAATCCCTCCAGACGATGTGCTTGCTTCAGTGGAGCTGACGATGGGACTCGAACCCGCAACCTGCTGATTACAAGTCAGCTGCTCTACCAATTGAGCTACGCCAGCCTATCATCATCCGCCCCCGTTTCGCGCCGAAGACTGCTTGGCAAAACGAAGTCCCTTTTCTAAAGCAAAACCGGTTTTGTGTCAACCTCTTTTTTTGCAGGTGGTGATTTTTTTAATTACCGGCGAACCGTGAAGAGCCGCAAGCACTCTCTGCACCAGAGAAAAAGCACAAAGACATAGTATAGCCACCGCAATCTACTGTGCAAGATAACAAGCGAGTTTTCCTGACCATTCTACGAGCGCCACCCCCGCCCCGATCACAGATCCAGGATCAGGGAGATTTCCTCCACAGACAAAGCCTTGGCAAATAGTCCGTTGAGAGCCGCCACGAAGGAGAGATGAACTTCCCGCGCAGACACAGTAGCGCCACCGAAAGAAAGAGATCTGGCAGCACAGGCGTCGTGAGCAAGAAGAGACTGGAAGCCGAGATCGGCAGCCGCCCTGGTCGTGGTGTCGACGCACATGTGCGTCATCATCCCTGCGATTACCAGTTGCTCGATCTCCTCCTTCTTCAGGTAATCAAGGAGCGCTGTGTCGCGGAAGCTGTTGGGATAGTTTTTCTCAAAGAGCGCTTCACCCGCAACCGGCGCCACAGCCGGATGTATTTCCGAGCCCCTGGTGTCGGGCAACAGGAAGGTGGCACCGGGACGGATGGAAAAGTGCTGGATGTGGATGACCGGCAGTGACTTTTCTCTGAATTTCCGGAGAAGCCTTGCCGCCTGCACCGTTGCATCGGCGCTTCCCTCCACTTCCATGGCGCCGCCAGGAAAATAGTCATTCTGGATATCGATGAGAAGCAGCGCCTTTTTCACTCGGCCTCCGTGGTTGAAGGGGTAGTGGCTACCAAGAAGCTGCAGACCATAGCACACTCTCAGACGTTTTACATTAGCAAATCCGGGGAAGTTGCTCTCCGGAGAGCATATCGACCCCCCGGAGCCCTCCCACCACGGTCACCATCTGCACTCTTCCGCCGCCTCCCGCGGTCACTTCTCCGATGATGGCCGCATCTCTGCCGAAACAGTGGTCACGCATCAGGCGCAGCGCCTCTTCCGCCTTCTCCGGTGCGACAAAAGCCAGCAGCTTCCCCTCATTGGCTATGTACAGCGGGTCCAGCCCGAGAATCGAGCATACGCCGTTGACAGCCGCAGTGACCGGAAGGGCTTCTTCGTTGAGGGTGACGGTGACGTCCGACTGCAGGGCGATCTCTTTCAGGGTGGTGGCAACCCCTCCCCTGGTGGGATCCCGCAGCACGTGCAGGGCCTCTCCCAGGTCCAGGAGTTCCCGGACCAATCCGTTGAGCGGAGCCGAATCGGTCGCAATCTCGGTCTCGATTTCCAGCCCCTCCCGCCGGCAAAGGACCGCGACCCCGTGATCACCGATGTTCCCGCTGACGATGATCTTGTCCCCGGGGCGGGCGCGGTTCCCCTCTATGGTCAATTCATGTTCGATGACGCCGATGCCGGAGGTGTTGATGAAGATGCCATCGGCCTTGCCCCTCGGAACGACCTTGGTGTCGCCTGTGACCAGGGAAACGCCTGCAAGATCAGCAGCCAGCCGCATGGAGGCAAGTATCCGGGACAGGTCCCCCTTGCCGAAGCCCTCCTCGAGGATCAGCGCCACGCTGATGAATAGGGGCCGAGCACCCATCATGGCGAGGTCGTTCACCGTTCCGTTTACCGCCAGGTCCCCGATGTTCCCTCCCGGGAAGAAAATGGGATCGACCACATAGCTGTCCGTGGTGAACGCAAGCCGGGCGCCGCCGACGTTGAGCAGGGCAGCGTCGTTCTGCCCTGCCGACGGCGTGGGGGAGAGGTGCGGGAGGATCACTTCGTCAAGCAGCTGGTGCGAAAGTTTCCCGCCGCTGCCGTGACCGAGAAGAATGATGTCGTTGTCCAATTGAGGCTCCTTTAAAGCTTGCCAGCTCCCCCCTTCGCTAAAGGGGGGGGACGTTTGGGCGGTGGTGTCGCAAGGTATTCGCTGCCTTACGAGCTCCCCCCTTGACAAAGGGGGGCTGGGGGGGATTTAGCGATAGTGCCACAGTCGATGCCGCTGCCGAACTGCCAAAGCAAATCCCCCCTGTCCCCCCTTCGT
>NZ_JBXKJL010000521.1:0-1978 GCF_056994735.1 Geomonas sp. | reverse complement strand
CGGAAGCCTTGGGGCCAGCGCGCCTTCTCCAGTGCCGCCTCACACTGCGCCTCGGTGCCGAACTGTTGAAGAAACGCGGGCAACGATAGGCCCGGCTGGAATTGGATGCGGTTCATTGGCAGGCCAGGAAGCTCCTCGGTGGGTAGGCGGCCAGTATGCGCCTTTTGCTGTCAAAAATGGGCTGGCTGAAGAATATTGCTAATCAAGATTTGTGTTGGCAAAACAATGGGGCCGTGCTGCATCGACCAGCATCAACCTGTTCTGGTACAACCTGAATGATCAGATCCGCGGTGAGGTCAACCCGGCCACACCCGCCAGTCAGGGCAATCGCGCTATGTGGGGGGTTGACAGGAAGTGGATCGCCAGGGTAACGGGACGGGATTGATCTGATGGAGAGAACCGATGCGGCCTCAACTGCTCGACCCCCGCCCTTATTTTGCCACCCTGTCCGATCCCCGTCACGAGACCCGCAACAAGCTGCACAAGCTGCACGACATTCTGCTGATCGTGCGGTGCGCGGTGCTGAGCGGGGTGGAAGACTGGGTGGGGATGGAAGCCTTTGCCGAGGAGAAGGAGGCCTGGTGGCGCGGGTTTCTGGACCTGCCTAATGGGATTCCCTCGCACGACACCTTGAGCGATGTACTGGGGCGGATCGATCCGGTGGCGTTCCGAGCGGCCTTCACGGCTTGGGCCACGGCGGCGTTGCCGAGACTGGGGGAGGAGCAGATCTGCATCGATGGCAACGCGGTGCGGGGGAGTCGGGACGGGGCGAACCCGGCGGTGCATTTGGTGAGCGCCTTTGCCGGCCGGGCGCGCTGGGTACTGGCCCAGCAGGCGGTGGCGGAGCAATCGAATGAGATCACCGCGATCCCGGACCTGCTGGCTCTGTTGGACCTGCAGGGGGCGGTGGTGTCGATCGACGCCATGGGCTGTCAGAAAGCCATCGCCCAGATTCTCGTCGAGGCCGGCGCCGATTACGTCCTGGCGCTCAAGGACAATCATCCCACCTTGTGCGCGGACGTGCAGCTCTGGCTGGAGACCGAAGTGGCGCGCGGGCACCTGGCCGTGCTGGAAACGGTGGAGAAAGACCACGGCCGGATCGAAATCCGCCGCTATGCCCTGAGCAGCCAGATCGACTGGCTGGAGGCCAAACCGGAGTGGGCCGGGCTCCAGGCGGTCGGGCGGGTCGAGTCCACCCGCATCATCGGGGAAAAAACCAGTACCGAATGCCGCTATTTCCTGTGCTCGTTCCCGGAGCGGGACCGGTTCGCGGCTACCGTCCGCCAGCACTGGGGCATCGAAAACCAACAACACTGGGTCTTGGACGTGCAATTCGGGGAAGATGCCTGTCGGACGCGCCACGACCACTCGGCGGAAACCCTGGCCGTGATCCGTCGCATGGCCCTGAACATGCTACGCCACAACGGCCCTGCGCGTGATAGCCTCCGGCGCCGCAAACTCCGGGCCGGCCTCAACGATGATTACCGGTTGCGCCTGCTCCTCGGCCAGCCCAGTCCGGCTACCGCATAGCGCGATTGCCCTGGGATGACAGGCATGCTCCGCTTTGCCCATTTTACTCTGCTACAGGTTGCGGATCTGGCGGAACGCAATCCAGCCGGGTGAGTATGGCCCACGTGTTTGCCGTGGGGACGAATATAGGTGGACCGTGCCCACTCTACCAGGCTACCAGGTTACACGGGCTTGTAATGACAACGTCATTATTCTAGGATAGGATTTTTCCAGATAGGACACACTGTCATGACCGCATCACCTGAACAATCATCCCGGCGCGAGACCCTGAACATCCGTATTCGGGCAGAGGAGCGGGGTTTGATCGACCGTGCCGCTCAGGTGCGGGGCAAGAATCGGACGGACTTTATCCTCGAGGCGGCACGCCGAGCAGCCGAAGAGACCCTGCTAGAACGCGCGCTCATATCGGTCAATCCCGAAGCCTATGCCAGCTTCCTAGCCAGGCTGG
>NZ_JBXKJL010000520.1:0-1835 GCF_056994735.1 Geomonas sp. | reverse complement strand
CTGGCCGGGAGTAGAAGGAGATAAGCAAGGAGATAAGCAATGGCCGATCCTGAGACGACAGCCCCTGATGCTGCTGCCTCTTATCCAGAGGGGCTAAGGCACAGCACTCACACTGGGGTATCGCCCGGCTGGCGCTGGGGGGTGATTTTGACCCTGGTGGTCGGCTTTGCAGTCTTGCTCTGGATGACCGCCCGCGTCTACGTCGACGCCCCACCCATCCCGCAGCGGGTGGTCGGTCCGGCGGGAGAGACGGTCTTCACCAGCCAGGATATCCTGGCTTTCTGGGGTAGGTATTTTTTGAGAGTACTCACTTTGCTCTGGCATTAGCTTTATGAGTCATGCGGTTACCGCGCCTCGGTTAGAGAGTTTCAGGCCGCTTGCAGCCACTCCACGACGGGTGGGATAGTTCCCTGCTGGTCTTGCGGCGGTCGGGTCGGCCACGGTTCGGGAACCAAGCGCCCGTGCGGCAACGGGGTATGGTTGAGTCAAGCCGCGAGGATGAGGTTCCAGCCACGCCGAAATACGCTCACGAGACGCAGGTGGGCGGCCTGATGGGAGCGTGGCGGAGGTGGCAGGACGGTAGCCAGGTCGGGCCAAGGGGTGGCGGGAAGCATCTCGTCCACCTCGCCCCCAACACTGACCAGCCACAGCGTAGCCACCGCTATCGCCAACCCCAAGCGTGCCGCCCGCGCGGGATTAGTCATCCGGGTCTGTTGCCATTGCCAGCCGCCCCGTTTCGTCCGCTTAAAGCCCTGCTCAATCCAGGGGCGCAAGCGATACCAACCAACATCGCCCACGGCGGGTGGCAAATCGGTTACGATCAGCCAGGGGTCCTGATAGCCGGCTTCCCACCGAGCCAGGAGGGTACAGCGGAGCCAGCGCTGGCGGCCTTTGAAGGCGACGCCGGTAGCAGACCATTGGCAACCGGGCTGGGGAACCAAGGTCTTGAGGGGAACCCCTTGCGGCTCACCGGTGGGGCGGAAGGTCCCGCCGGTATTGATCCGCAGAAACGGATGCCATCCCAACCGGGTAAGCCGCCGAAACAGCCAGCGGGCATACCACCCGCGATCGGCGAGCACGATCACGGTCCAGCTAGGAGGGACCGCGCGGTATACCTGCCGCAGCATCCGCAACCACGCCGGCCGCCAGGCTTTCTCGACATGGGCGGTCAAGCCTGTCCAAGCGATGGGAATGGCGCAGCCCCGGTAGACGACGCTGATGACCAACACCGTAAAGCGATTGCCCAAAGGGGTGGCATCCAGGGCCAGCGCCAGTTGGGTCCCTTCCCAGAGACTCAGCACCCAGGCCAACAGCGGCGCAAAACACGACTCGATCCCCACGGCTTGGCGGTGCTTGCCGCGCTTCGCGCGGGCCTCGTAACAGAATTCGCGCAACCGCTGCCGGAGCGTGTTATCGTGGCGGCCGAGCCATGGCGCCAAACAGGCGCTAACGGCGGTGAGCGCACAGGACCGTGCCAGGACCATGCCCAGGCTCCATAAGGCGAGGACTTTGATTTGCGGCTTGTTCAGGTGCGGTAAGTGGGTCTGGAGGGTGGTCGCCCATTCGAGGACGCGGGGGTGGCAAGACATCCGTGGTTCTCCGGCGGGGTGGTGCGGTAACTCTTGAGATGAGCGATACCATGCCCGACGGAAGCGGGTCTTGTCACCCCCGTTTTTGGTGTCCTTTGCAGAAAACCTACCCTAAAAAGGTCCCTCCGGGGAGGCGCCGCACGCCAGCGCGATCAGGTGGGCCTCCTGGGCGCCGTCGAGCTTGCGATACTGCCGCCCGGTGGGCTTCTTGCGCAACAGTGCCGCCGCCAGTCCTTGCTCTACGAA
>NZ_JBXKJL010000519.1:0-1336 GCF_056994735.1 Geomonas sp. | reverse complement strand
CTTTTTTTAGATCAGAAGATATATGCAAGGTTTATAATAAGCAAAGGAAGTGTGTAGTTTGAATTGGCACTTCGATTATACACTTCAAGGGCTGTAAGGAATATCAAACGTGAGCATGACCTAATAGGTCGTATTTTCGTATGGTTGACACTATTAAATTTTTAATTAGTGAAGATTTAGAAGTATTTAATGCTATTTGGTCTGCTGTTCCTCCTGATAGTTTGAATATTATTTCTGATGGTTTTATGCAGATTAAAGGTAGATATGCCTCAGGAAATATTCCCTCTTATGACCCTCACATAAACTTTTTATTTGATACTCAAGAGAAGAAAGTTTATTTAGAATTCTCAATCCCTAAAAGTTTGTTTAAAAACAATATTAGGATGATTAAGGAACAAGAGATAGATTTAGCATTAAACAGGGTTTTTGAGAGATTACAGAGGTTCACAGGTGGAGTTTTACCCTTACTAGCAGAGTGGAGATTGCAAAGCTTGGATATTTGCTACAACTGGTACACGCATAGTGAGGATTTGGCTAAGGATTATCTGGAATTATTTAGAGGCGTTCCATCTGGTAGGAAGAAAAGAACCAATAATGAAACTTCCTTTAATGATGCTGGTTCTTGGTTTGTTACTAAGTTTTATTTAAAACATGAGGAATTCAGAAAACATGATTTTAAACAATTATTGAAGCTAGATGAGAAACTAGCTTATAGATTTTTAACAAGATCAATGGGTGTTTTAAGATTTGAAGTTAGATTAAGAAAACAACAACTAATAGAAGAATTTGGGAGTGATTTACGATGGTCTAGTTTGAGTTTAACTAAGAAAGATATAATCCTGATAATACTCAGAAAATATTTTAATAAATTTTTAGGAAATTTTTTACCAATAGCTATGAACGAGACTCAGATAGAAGAATTGTTAAGCAAAAAATACTCTAAAAGAGTTGTTAGTGATTTAATGATTTTTATAGTTAGCGGAAAAGAACGTAGAAGATATTCAAAATACAGAAAATCTAGGTATCGAAAATTAATAAGAGAAGCAGGTGTTGGATTGAACTCATTAAAATCTTTACCAACTTTAGAGATTGTTTAAGTTTCCACGGTATATGTAATACCCGTGGAAGTTGCAGTTTTTATTTATATTTTAGCTTTGATTTGTGCCTGTTGAAAAGTGTTATGCATAAAAATACCCACGAAAGTGGGTACTTTTTTTAGATCAGAAGATATATGCAAGGTTTATAATAAGCAAAGGAAGTGTGTAGTTTGAATTGGCACTTCGATTATACACTTCAAGGGCTGTAAGGAATATCAAACGTGAGCATGACCTAATAG
>NZ_JBXKJL010000518.1:0-78303 GCF_056994735.1 Geomonas sp. | reverse complement strand
GGCGATCCCTCGGGCCAGGAGGTCACGGCAGTGCTCCTCCACCATCGAGAGGAACAGTGCGTCATCGATGCCGAAGGCCGAACCGATACCGGTGAACTCGTCCCGCCACGCACCGGTGAGGGACATCGCGATCTTCTGATGCCGGACGACGGGCCCATGGTGAACATGCAGCTGATAGGTGGGGACACCGGCTGGGCGTTTCGCGTGGGGAACGAGCCGGCTACCGGCGAGACCCAGAGCGCGTCGCACCGCCAGTTGTGCCGTGAAAGACAGCCCCTGGGCGGATACGGTCGGGCCAGCCTGCTGCGGTGGGCCGCCCTGCTCCTGATCCTCCTCGGGCGCCTCACCGGATTCTTCCGGCATCTCCTCGACGGGGGATTCCTCCTCCGGGCCGGCTGGCTCCGCGGTTGGTTCGGGCCCGGCGGATAGCGGCTCCGGGGCCTCGGACTCGGGTAGGCCGATCAACTCCCGGAGCGCCGGATCGGAGAGAACAGCATCCGGCGAGGTGAACAGGAGTTTCTCGACCAGCCGGATGGCGCGCTCGGCCGGAGGTGGCGCGTCGCCGTCGGTCCATGATGATGCGGCCCGGGTGACGGAGTCCGACAACAGCATCCTGTCGTGGAGATCCTTCGCGTCACCGGACCGGTCCGGATTCACGGTTAGGGGCGCGGTGTCGAACGCGTACATGTACGCGCTGGTGTCCTCGCCGAGCACTTCCAGGGCGGGTGTGAGGTAGCCGGCGGTCAGCGCAGCGGCGATCCGGGTCAGTAGGGGCTTGACGTGGATCTGTACGGCCTCACGGCTGATCGCCCACGCGTTCCAGTGGTTCGTCGAGGAGCCGAGTCCGAGCATGACCTCTGGTGGGATGTCCAGCGACTGGGCTAGGGACCGTAGGGCGTTGTCCTGCATGTCACCGATCTGGGCGGATAGCTCCGACCAGAAGGTGATGTGCCGGATCTTCTCGACGTCCTCCCCGGGGCCCGTAATGATGATCGGGACCATGGCCTCGGCACTCGACCTGTCCCTCAGCGACCGGGACATGACCCTACCGAGGACGGCCGAGAACCCGGCCGCACCGATCGGATCATCATCGCCCCGCGGCAACTCCAGGGACTCTGGCAGCGCGAGCACACCAGCACCGGACAGCCGTGAGTCGACCTCCGCGAACTCACGCTTCCGGAGTGCCTCGATCTTCCGGAGATCAGGGATCGCCGATCGGGTGGGTGAGTCGGGTTCGCTGACGTCCGCCGGGTGGGGTGTCCACACCCGGATGATCAAATCGAGTCCTTCGCGGTACTCCAGGCTGCCGCCACCGTATACCGGTGAGCGACTCACGAAGATCTTATCGCCCTGCCGTTTGATCTGCCTCGCCGTAACGACCCACCACAGATCTTCGCCGTTGGCGCCCCCACCGGACTCGGCGATGACGTAGGCCTCACCGGGCACGAACAGGTCGATACCGAGGAGCCGGAGCGCCTCGGCCTTCGCGTCCCCGGTGCCGAGAGGGCCAGCGGCGAGTTCCGCGATCGGCCCGGTGTCGACCCGTTCACCAGGTGACCCGTCCGGATTGGCCCTGGCGACGTAGAGGTTGCAGCGGGAGACGCTGTTGCCGACCCAGTTCGCCACGAAACGAAGTTGCCCGGTGATGTCGTACAGGCGCCAGGCGTCGGCCTGCCACGCGCGGTCACCGAAGCGGTAAGAGCGCCAGGAGGTTCCGTCCATGGACAGGCGGGACACGGCGGCGGTCATGGCCTGCCCGTCCGCCGCGTCCGCGACGGTCCGGCGCGCGGAGTCGGCGAGGATCTCCCGGAGCCGGGTGGTTGTGGTGGTAGCACCCCGGAGCCGCCAGAGAAGCGGGGGCGAAAATAGATCATCGATTTCTGCGCGGAGTACCGGATCGGTTTCGCTGACCGCCCGTAGCCGACGTCTCATGCTCATTGTGACCGCCCGTGTGTGTAGATCATGCCGGTCACCTGTGACGCGGAGAGCGCTAGCAGGGTGACTGAGACGAGGGGGGTTGACCCCCACAGGTAGATGATCGGCGCGGTGATCGCGCCGAGCCAGATGGACACGCACCACGGGCAGCCGGTGGCGTATCCATCTGGCGCGCCGAAGAGGTACACCAGCCCGCGATGTACCCGCTTGTGAGGATCGAACCGTGCGATGAGGTGTTCCCGGGCCGGCCGGGTGATCTCGTCGTGTGTGACCAGCGTCGTGGTCCGGGCTACCGCTAGGGCGTATAGCACCAGCACGACAGCGGACGGCATCATGTCGTGATCATAAGCCCAGTCGGTAGATCATTGTCCTATCGCGCCGGAGAATCAAGGGGATCCGACCTCAATATGTCAGCTAGCGTCTCCATGCCCGCTAGCAGCTCAGACTTCCACAGTGCGTACTCCACACACCGGTGTAGCGACGCGACCCGGGGGTTTCCCACCAATAGCCGCGGGGCGATGAGCGACGTAGGGACCGCGACACCATCACGCCGCACCAGATAGGAGTCACCAGCCGCCACCGCATCCAGGGTGCTCGTGGCGACCTCAAACGGCAGATGGCGGCCGGTGGATGTGGAGAGCCACACGACGTCGGATCGGCAGTAGCGACAGGTGCTCATGTCTCCATCTCGCTCATACGACTAGGGTCCCCCGGGTGATTGCTTTCCCCGGGGGACCCTACGTGCCGTCGACAGTCAGATCCTAGACCACCGTAGTTTCCCGTCTGCCGCGCGCTGGCAGGCCATGGGCGTTCCGGCGCTGGTCACTCCGGTTTGCCCGGCGTGGGAGCAGAAGGCCCCTGCTTTCACCGTTCCCGCGCCGCCCACGGGCGCGGAGGGCCAGGGGGAGGTGTCGACCGGAGACGCGACGATGACGCTCGCCGCGGGTATCGGGCTAGGGGTGTCCGTGATCACCACCGAGGCCAGGGGGTTGATGATCTGCTTCTGCTGGTCGTGGTTCCGGTTCCCGGCGCAGCAGAACGCGCCCAGGATGCACGCGAAGACGAAGAATGCGCAGGAGGCGACTATTTGTCGAGTTGTGATCGGAGTCGGATCCTGCGTCACGCGACACCCCGATGCCGGTGGTGGAGTGACCACGCCGTCTCAACACACAACGCCACGATCAAAATCGTGGCGATATGAACAAGATCAGTATTGCCGCGGGCGACACCGACACCCGCAAGAGCCAGGAGCAACGCAAGTGCACCCAGGGCAGTGGTTATGGTCATACCCCCACGGTAGTGGACGGTCCTACCTGCCCAGCGGCCCGAACCCACCACCCGCATCACCCCTCGCCAACGGCGATGCACTCGTCGTCGGCAGCGACCCACCCGGGACCGCCGCACCACCAGATCCACTCTTCGGGATCGGCAACAGGGCATAGGCCAGATAGACGCTCGCATCGATCCGCCCTGGCGAGTCTGAAGCCCCCTCCTGCCACGTCGCCCACTCCTCCTCCACCTCCGGCAGATACGCGGCTAGACGCACCCGATCCTCGATCCACTGCTGCGCGATCGGATCGGCGCGCAACCTCTTGCTCTTCCTCGCCGTCACGTCCCGGATCCGCGGGCACATCCGCCCATACCGTAGGGCCATCTGATCCACAACATGCTCGACCTCCCGACCGGTCAAGTTCGGCTGCGCACGCATGACCCGCTGGCGCGCCGCCTCCCTCTCCTCGGCCTGCAGCGCTGTCCATGCGGTACGGATCACCCGGCCGGCCATGTCCCCGCCGAAATTTCGCTCAAAGATGATCAGATCGGCATCAATGTCCACTGCCATCTCACAGGCAGCCTTCGCCCAGGCATCCGAGGACATCACCCCAGACTCGTCCCGGAGCAGATATAGACGCCGGTCCGACCCGAGGTACCCGCCGACGATTCCAGCCACGTCACGGCCACCACCGGACGGGTCAACGGCCACAGCGGCCCGGACCGGTGCGGCATCGCAGGGATACCCGGTCGACCCCTGGGTGAAGCAGCGGCGTTCCCGGAGGAGCTCACGGGAAAGTAGGGCCCCCGCGGCCGGCTTCGGGTTGCACATGTACAGCGCGTGCCAGTCCTGGACGGTCGAGGCGCGGCGTTTGTCCTGCCAATGCGCCATAGCGCCAGCGACGTCTCCAAGTCGGATCCGCGGGTGTGGTAGCGGGTCACCGAGTTTCCGGTGAAGCGGATCGTTCGCGGGGTCATCACAGAAGGCCGGCATACGGATCACCTCCCAGCGGCCCCCCTCCGCCGTGGTCCCCTCGTCCGCGACGACCCGCGCAGCGAGGTCATCCGGGTGCCACGGGGTCATGACCAGGATCATCGGCGCCCCGGGGGACAACCGGCTAACGATATCTGCCGATAGCCACTGGTAGGCCCGATCACGGAACCGCTTCGAATCGGCCTCGGCCCGGGACTTGTGTGGGTCATCGATGATGGCGATGTCCCCGGGCTTCCCGGTGACACCGGCCCCGATGCCCACGGAGAGGACACCACCACCGGACGTCAGCCGCCAGTCCTGGACGGCTTCGGAACCCCTCGCCAGAGTCAGGCCGAACCGGTGCCCGTGCTCCGCGACGAGGCGTTTTGAGTCCCTACCCCGGTCGCTAGCTAGCGAGTCACCATAGGACCCGATGATGACGCGCGCGTCAGGGTGGTTGGCCAGCCACCAGACGGCGCCACCGATCACAGCCGTCAGCGTCTTCCCCGTTTGTGGTGGCACGGTGATCAGAAGCCTGTCGATCTCCCCGAGCATGATTCGCCTCATCTGGCGGGTGATCACGTCGAGGTGTGGGCGTTTCCGGTACGTCGGAAGGATCCGGGTAAGGAACGCGGCCGGATCCGATAACGCAATCTGGTCCCGCGCCGCTGCCAACTTCTGGTTTATGGCGATGAGCTCCGCTCTGCTCACCGTCGAGAGATCACGGAGATTCCGGGTCATCAACACGGCACCCTCCCGGGTTGGTGGCTACCTGGATCCCAGGATCACGTTGAGGCGGGTGGAGACGTTGAATCCGGCCCGAGACGCAGCCGGTGCGATGTCCCGGACGATCCGGAGGACATCGGCGCCGGCCCCTAGCGGATAGACCCACACTCGTCCCGGCGGTAGTGAGTGGTCCGCGCAGAACCGCCGGATCACATCGATCTCGGTAGGCCCTTCGACGGGGAAGAGAAACTCGGTGCTGGAGTTCATCACCAGCCAGCGCCGGGCGTGGTTGTTGATGCGCTGTCGCCGGTCGTCCGTGGCTAGCGGCCCGAACAGCTTCGGCGCGACGCGCCACCGGATGTAGCTATCCGTGTCGAGGTCGACCAGCCACCTACACGGCATGATCGTTCCATTTGTTTCGATATGTACGGTACGGCCCCGGCTGAGGATCCCCTCGACGAGTTGCCGTAACGCCGGTCCCTCCTGCTGGAGTAGGGGTTCACCACCGGTGATGACAACCCGGCCGGCCAGCCCGAGGCGGTCAAGGAACGTGCTGACCCGGACGGGCCGACTCATCACGTCCGGCCCCCACGTCGAGGGCTGCTCGCACGCCTCACACGTCAAGTTGCAGCCAGCCAGACGGATGATCGTACATAGCCGTCCGGCGTCGGGTCCCTCCGAGATGATCGCGTCGGAGCGGAACTCGTTCGCGTACAGAACCGCGCTGAGCTCCTGATTTGGGTTGGCCATGTCAACAGGGTAATAGCCGTATGGCCCATATGACGATGAGCACCCCGAGGCCACTGGCCTCGGGGCGCTCCTTGCCATCGATCACACATGGTGACTGTCGGGGGCCCGGCATCCACCGGGCCCCGGGTGGTTCAGATGTTGCCGAACTCGACAGCATCGAGGAGTTTATCCACCTCATGCTGCGTGTACAGCCGGCCGTAGGGGTACTTCCGGATCTGCTCGTTTCCGTCGGCGTCGGTGTACGGCTCGCTAGTTATCTCGGCGAGGGTGCTCCCGGAGACTGAATCCATGGGGGCCGTGACGTCGAACCAGGCCGCTTCGTCCGGAGTTCCGGGATCGCGGTACTCGAACACCTGGGGCCCGTCCGGGTAGGTGACCATGATCAGCGCCATGTCCTCATAGGTGTTGGGTCGGTCGAGTTCTCGTTTGATGGTGGTGATTTCGTCCGTGATTCCCTGGAGCGCGGTCCGGGCTTCATTGACCTCAAACATGACCGTGATGGGGTTATCGCCAGTGGTGGCGTCCTCGGCGAGTGCTTCAGCGCTGTGGACACGGAGGATAGCCGCGTCTCTACGCATGATGAGTGTGTCGAGATGGTGCATGAGGCGGTGGCGTCGGAGCGTGGTCCTGGTGGTGTGGCTGGGGTTGTTCATGACTCCTCCTACGTTGCGCGTGTTGACGTGTCCATACTACCAACCGTTCCGCGTAAGTCAAGACGTGCTTACGCCACTCTTTACGGCGTAAGGGTTGACATCGTTACGCCCGTGGTGGATGATGGATGAGTCAACGGGGCAACCCACCACCGACGCAGAAGGAGCAACACCGTGACCCTCAACGCCGCGACCCTCATCAAGCTCTACGACATGACCGCCAATGGCGGCCGATACGTCAACGGCCTCTTCCGCAGCACCTATAGCGGCATCACCTGCAACTGCCACGATGGCGACCACACCCGGTGCTCCGGCTGGATCCACCCAATCTCAGGGGCCAACGAATGCGCCTGCCCCTGCCACGACGACCACCGAACCCCCTACCGGGATGCCCTCGCCGCAACGGTCAAAGCGCTGAACTGGTGGAGGATCGGGGACGTCGTCACCATCGCTGGCGCTGAGCCCTCATCCACGCGGTGGACAATCACGTTCGTGGACCACGTCACGGAGATGGTTCACGTGGTATGCCGTGAGGGCGAACTGAGCGGCGAACGAGCGGTAGCAGAGTTCCTCACGCTGGCGCTGTGCACCGACTGACCACCACGGCCCGGGGCGGACATCGGTTCGCCCCGGGCCGTCACTCACCCCTAACACCACGACGCAGAAGAGAGAGCACCATGAAGATCCAGCCATTCGACGTTGACCCCGGCGACCGTATCGTCCTTCCTGGTGATGCCGAACCCAGCACCGCCGTCCACGTCTGGTACCGCGGCGACCAGGGGCGCTGGGCTATCCAGGTCGAGGGTGACGCAGTGCCGGATGACGCCCGATCCTTCAACGTCATCGTCCCCTCAGAGATCACGCTGATCGAACGACCCGGATATGGGCCATTCGATCATGAGTACGCCGTCGGAGACCCGGTGTTCTACCGGTGGGGCAACCGCGACAACCTGTTCGGTGTTGTTCTTTCCATCACCATCGATCCCGATGACACGGACTGCCGGGTATACGAGATCCAATCCGCTAACGGAATCGGATACGCCTCCCAGGCAAGTATGCGGCCGGCCGAACAACCACGCTATGTGGTTGGCCAGCGCTGGCGCTGCGATGGGAAGTGCGCTTCCGGTGGCCGGACGGGCATGATTGTCGAGGTGGATGAGGCAGGGCTGATCTGCACGCTTCGGATGGATAACACGGGGTCCGTCGGCCGGTATGTGCTGACATCACCAGCCTGGAAGTTGGTGCAGGACCCGAGCGCGTAACCACTCGCACCGCGGCCCCCGGCGAACTCGCCGGGGGCCGTTGGCGTGTCCGGGCCTATTGCCGGCCCCTAGTAGATCCGTGGCGGACTATAGCCGGTCCGTGGGCGCATCCACCACCCGGCAGATTACGGGGCCGGTAGAGGTCGCTTGGGGCGCGTCCTCCAACGGCTGTGGGCGATACCCCACCAGCGGGGTATCGCCCACGTTCAGATCTAGTCCTACCGCACACCGGGTGGACTGGTGTTCCAACCCTCCGACAGGCCGAGATCCTTTGCCCTTTGGTGGATCTCGTCGATGGTGGACTGGAGTACCGTGATCTCGGTCCGCAGTGCGCGGCGGGCCCGGAATCCCCGGAACGTCATGAAGCAGTATGAGGCCGTCTCGGCGAGTTCCGCCCGCCGTAGTGCTAGCGCGGTGACGAGCGGCAGGAGCTGGTGTTGCAGCCCCGCCGTGTGGACCGCGGTGAAGCAGTGCTCCTCGTACTGGGTGGGGATGTCATCCGGCGGCCGTTTCGAGCAGCGGCACTCATGCGCCATTGACCGCTGGACCTCCGCTTTCACGGTTAGCGGCCCCTCCTCCCGGAAGCCGCAGAAGCGGCACTCCCACCACGCCGGTTCCGTGGTGGGGCGGTAGGGGTCGATGTCCTTAGTGGGTGGGAACGGTAGTTCTGGGTCATACATGCCGACGTCTCTCCTGGGTGCGTTTTGATCCAATTTCGCCTGATGGCCTTCAGCTCCTCGGCGAGGTCTCCCGTCTTCCACTGGGACGTGCGGTACACCCGCACGTCTGCGCCACCCTCGGCGAGAGCAGCTAGCCATATCCGCTGATCGGCCGTTGGCTCATTCCGATCGGTCTTCAGCTCAACCCAGAGGATCGAGCCGAAGCCGACGATGACGAGGTCCGGGAATCCGGCGACGTTCCGCCGCGGGTCATTGTCATGGAAGACTAGGAATCCGAGACGCTGGCATAGGTCGATGATTGCCGCTTGGACGTCCTCTTCCTCATGCCGTCGGGGGCGTGGTGGCATGAGATCCCTCCTGGTCATTCAGTACGGACCAGGCGTTTATGATCACGTCTTGTGGTACTCCGAACCGCTCGGCGAGGATGGCCCAGGCCTCTTCTGGGGTACCCAAGCGGTTGATCATGTCCTCAAACGCGTCAGCGAGGTTTCGCCTGACGTATCGGATCATGCCTTCGGACACGCCGAAGGGTTGTGCTGTTACCCCGTAGTCCCGGGGGTCTGGGTTGAGCAGGATGGCAGTAGTCATCGCGGCCCTATGCTCATCCGCCGCTGTCCTGAGATCCTCTTTTGCTCTTCGGGCAGCGACTGCGGCTCGGTCGTGTCGGGCCTTGGCTTTGGCCAGGGTCTTGGTGGTGGGGTGTAGTTCCATGGTCTCATCATCCCGGTGCCGTGGGCGTACGTCAAGGCGTAGTTACGTTGGTGTCACCGTGGGATTTTCGGCGTAAAGCTTGACGCGGTTACGCCACGTCCCGCATACTAGACACGTCGCCAACACCGGCGGCAACCCCCACCACCAGGAGGAACCCATGAACCCCAGCGTCCGGGCCACCATCATCAACGCCGAGTTCAACCCTGACATGGTCATTGGTGCACTCCGGGTCAACGAGGCTTTGATGGGAGCCCTGGACGTTGAGTGCTGCAAGTTCGGGTACATGGAGACCGGAGACACCCTGTGTGCCCTGGGGTTCCGCTCTGGTGGGCGCCGGAAAGTCCGCGCGGCCACGGTCGTGGACGGCCAGCGGTACGTGCTGGTCCGTGAGGGCTGGTACTCCTGGCCCACGTGGTACGTGCACGTCGTCTGACCGCCGGGGCCGGTCCGGATCCCCCCGGGCCGGCCCACACCAATCCATCTCACACCAATCCATCAGGAGAAATGCCATGAAGGTTGTCATGACGGTAACGCTCGACGTTGACATCCAGGCCTGGGCGGAGGAGTTCCAGACTGGTACAGCTAGCCGGGAAGTTCGCGCGGACGTCACCAGCTCCGTGACTCACGCGATCCATGCCATGTACGGGCGGGACGGGAGCCTTCCCGCGGCGGAGTGTATCCGGGGCGTGCGGGTTGGCTATGCCGGATCCGAACGCTAGATCCTTTTCTTCCTCCGGGCCAGCACGCGCGTGCTGGCCCGGAGTCGCTTTCGGGGGCTTTCTCCCTGCGGACAGGGCGTAGGCACTCCACCACCTTCGGCGTAAAGCTTGACGCGGTTACGCCGGTAGCGCATACTTGACACACACGCCCACCAGCCAAGGAGAAACCATGAGAGACGGATTTGCCTGGACACAGGGACTGACATCGAACGCCGACGTCTGGACCCTCACCGACCCATCGGGGCACATGGTTGCCCACATCTACCGCACCCACGACAGGACCTGGGAGGTCATCGACGGTGAGGGAACCCCCTTCTACGACCGCGCAGTAACCCTCCGCGAGGCCCGACACGCAGCCGAACGGGAATGGCGACTGTGCGCCTGGATCGACACGGACCACGGGCACATCATCGAGTGCGACCACACGAGGTCCCCCGGCTCGGCCTACTGCGCAGACCACATGACCACCATGGCCGTTGCCGCATAGACCACAAGGAGACCACCGTGTCACTCAACCCGCGGATCCTGACGGTACGGCAGCCGTGGGCTACCGCACTCCTCACCGGCGGCAAGGACGTCGAAAACCGCAGCTGGTCTACCCGCTACCGGGGATGGATCCTGATCCACTCCGGGCAGACAATCGACCGGGACGTCCCGGAGCGCTACGCATCCATGCTGGGCGACCAGCAACCGGAGTCTCTGCCCCGGGGCTACGTCCTCGGAGCGATGTACCTCACCGACGTGGTCCAGAATAGCCAGAGCCCCTGGGCCAGACCGCTGGAGTGGCATTGGTGCCACGACACCACACGGGCGTGCGTCCTGGAGGCTCCCGTGCCGTGGCCTGGCGCTCTGGGCCTCCAGTTCGCCCCGCCGGAACTGCTCCGGCTCCTGCCCCGACACTTCCGTGATCACATCTCCGCTTGAGTTGGAGTCAACCCCTCGACGGGCCCCGGTGCGACATCGCGCCGGGGCCCGTTCCGTGCTAGCGGAACGACCAGCACGGGCGCATAGTGGGCTGATCACATCGAGGAGGAGCCATGAGACCCTACCGGCTAACTGTGATCGCGACCGTCGCTGCCATCACCTCAGCACTGATCACAACACCCGCGCTGGCAGTAGCACCGGGGACGATCGCGGATGCCACCGGCGCCATGCACGACGAAGCAACGGCTTATGCCGACTACCGGGCCTGGGCGACTCAGGCTGACGCGGCAGGCGACCACACCACGGCCGTCCTCCTCGGTGTCATCGCGGCCCAAGAACGCGATGAGCACTTCATGGAGCTGTCCGACGTCGCGGGGACGGTCCGGTCGAGTCGGGAGAACCTGACGGCCACGATCGAGGGGGAGAACGAGGAGGCCACCAGCATCTATCCCGGGTTCCAGCGCCAGGCCCTGGCCGATGGCGACCCGATCACAGCCGCACTGTTCGCCGAGCTGGCCGCGGATGAGGGAACACACCGGGATGCGGCCACCAAGGCCCGTAGGGCCCTCTGCCACCACACCATGCGGCCCCGGAACCCGGAGGCTGACCCGGTGCCGATCGTCCAACAACCGGCGCAGGCCACCGGCCAGACCCTAGCCAACGTCCGGATGGCGATGCGCGGTGAGGCGTACGCCTCCGCCCGGTACCGGCTGTTCGCCCAGCAGGCATACCGGGACGGTGTCCCGTGGCTCGGCGGACTATTCGAGGCCCTGGCCGAGGTTGAGCTCACCGAGCACTATGCGGCGCTGGCCAACCGGTACGGCCTCGTCGGATCTCTACCGACCAACGTGGCGGCAGCCGTGGCGGCGGAAGAGGGGGCTATCGCGACCTATGCCAGGATCGCGGCAGCGGCGACGGCGGCTGACGACACCGGTGCGGCCGGCCTGTTCACCGAGATCGGGACGGATGAGGACGCGCATCGGATACTGTTTGGTCTGGGATAGCCCTGGTGTGTCGGGCGGAGACCTCCGAGGGGTTGAGGTCTCCGCCCGACGTCTATCTAGGCTTGGTTGAGGATTTGGTCTCGGATGGTTCGCGCGATGTGGCTCATCATCACGGGTGGTACGGCGCGGCCGAGGCGC
This sequence comes from Geomonas sp., assembly GCF_056994735.1. NCBI lineage: Bacteria > Pseudomonadati > Thermodesulfobacteriota > Desulfuromonadia > Geobacterales > Geobacteraceae > Geomonas > Geomonas sp. Next base: position 66,562 of record NZ_JBXKJL010000518.1, on the reverse strand, counting down.
TCCCACCGCTGCTCGTAGGTGCCCGTGAGGATGAAGTCCGGTGGGAAGCCACAGATAGCCCGTAGCTCAGCGAGCGTGAATTTCCGTGGTTCGCTCGGGTGTGTGACAGAGGCCCGGTCAACGGATCCGCCGAGCGCGGTTATCGTCTGCACTGGCCGATCATTATGGGCCCTGGCCAGATTGAAGTACCTGTCGGAGTTGCGTCCTGGTTGTGTCTTTTCCCATTCCTGACCGATCGCGTAGCGGCTAATCGATATATCATGCCTGGTTTCTGGGTCGACATTCACACCTCTGCTTGATTCGATGTCAGAGAATGTGTATCGGTATGGCAGAGGAGTTGGGTGCGCTGGGGGCACTCTAATGTCGTTGCGGACACCGATGAAGATAAGGCGTTGCCTGGCCTGTGGGACACCAAGCCATTGTGCGTCTAGGAGTTTGGCGTCAACGCGGTAGCCGCACTCACGTAGGGCTTGCATGATTTGGATGAAGTATCCTTTAGCGGTTCCCTTGATGAGTCCAGAGACGTTCTCTGCGACGAATACGCGCGGTTGGAGATCCTCGACAAGGCGCGCATACTCAAAAAACAAGTCGTCAGTGCGCTGAACGACGTCAGAGTATTTTTTGGTTTTACCCCAACCCTCATGGCGTTTTCCCGACGTTGAGAAGGAAGCACACGGCGGGGAACCATCGAAGAGATCGAGCTGGCCACGTTGAAGGCCCGTGGAGGTGAGAATGTCATTAGCGGTGACGTCCCGGATGTCTCTACCGTCAACTACCGTGTGTGAAGCACAGTTGGCTTGGTAGGTGTCTCGGGCTGCGGGAATGAATTCATTGGCCCAGGCCATACGGAATCCGGCCATGCGGTAGCCGAGAGAAGACCCACCGCAGCCGGAGAACGTCGACACGGCAGTGTACCCATTGGGTTTGACATTGCTGATCTCAGCCATGGTGGGCACCCGATACGGTGGCTTACCGCGCATAGCTCGTTCCTCCTAGTGGTTAGACGCGAACGCTCCAATGACAATCCACTGGTGCCACCTGAAAAGTACCTCCGGGCTATGCCAGCCTGAATCGATGATTGCTGCCCGTAGCATGCCTTCCGTATGTGGCATTAGCACACCACGCAGTGCGCGCGCTTTTGCCTGGATTGCGTCAGCACTAATGCCATGGTTCGCTTTCCAGTCTCGTGAGACGTCGATTGCTATCTCACACCAGCGCGCGTCACAGGGAAGGACTTTTTCAGCAACGATGAGCGCTCCGGTTGATAGTGCTGTCTTGTGCGCTTCGCGGAGTACGTGCAGACGCGCCTGCCACGTGAGGAATTGCAGGGTGAATAGGGATAGCGTGAGGCTAGCGTCGGCGTGATCGAGTGGCCCGTCTTCAATGCGCCGGCAGCGAATCGTGACACGCCCATCAGATACTGGGTCGGCGAGCCTAGCGGTTGCCCTTCCCAGCATGGTTGGCTGCTCATCGTAGAGCACAGCCCGTAGGTTGCGCTCGGGATGCCTGGCGAGGATTCCGGCAACGGTCGTGCCGGTTGATGCTCCGAGATCGGCGATGAGTCCACCGGCCGGGGCAAGCCAGTCGGAGGCTTCGGCGACGAGTTCCTGTATCGCGTCATAGAACGGGACGCTTGCGCGGACGTGTTCATCGAATACGTCAGCGACCTCTGGCGTGAACTGCCATGTTCCGGCTTGGAAGTTTTCCGCGATGTCCCCGGGCATGGCCTATTCCTCCTCGATGGGTTTAGTCGATCCGGACCACCGATAGCCGCATGAAGGACATTGGTGTTCGGTAGCGATGGTGGCGTCGTCGTAGGACGGGAAATCTGAGGGTGGAGTAGGGTCATCACCATCTGTGGTTGATGGCTGGGCTAGGAGTTCCTCCAGATCGGCGGGATCCCAGCCGGTGATTTCGATGAGATCGGGATCTCCGATCTCATCGAGGAGTTCAGCGAGGGCCTGGTGATCCCAGCCACCGAGCTCGGTGTTCCTATTGTCAGCGATGAGGTAGCCGGCGGCGTCCTGGTCGGATCGGCTAGCCCAGCCTCGGATGATGGGTGCTAGCCACCGGCCGGTGTCATCGGTGTTGATTCCCTCGGGTGGGGTTTCACCCGCGGCACGGCGGGCTTTGAGGGATTCGAGGCGCCCGTGTCCAACGACGAGGCGGTGGGTCCGCTCATCGATGATCATTGGTGCGACGTAGCCGAATCGGTCGATGCTGGCCATGACGGAGCTGATGTGGTGCTCCTTGGGGTTCCGGGGGTCTGGCTTGATGGTGTCGATGTCGATGTATTCCAGTCGGCGGTCCATGGTTCCTCCAGTGGTGTGTGTCGGCCTGGGCTATGGGACCTTCTCTGGTCTCGGCTGGTCCGTGGTGGCGTCTGGCCGGTGGTGGATGGTGCCGTTGGAGCGGCTCCGTGGGGCGCGGCTTGACGTCGTCCGTGTGGTCGGGCGCGGCCGGCCGCTCTGGGTGCTCCGGGTGCGTCTCGGGATCCGGTGGCGGATCCCGTAGATGGTGGAGAAGAAGGCCCAGGCTACGGCGATGACGGATAGGATCGAGGACTGCTGACCGGGGGTGAGGGGTATTCCGAACTGGACTGCGGCGACCACGGCGACGCTAGCGAGTGAGCCGATTTGGTGACCTATGGCCTGCATGTCATTGTCGGTGTTGACGGCAATGTCGTCTTTTTGTTCTTTTGTCATAGTTCTTCCTCGTCATTCTCCACGACGGTGAGGCCCGACCGGCGCGCCATCTCGATAGCGATTTCCTTCATCCGTATCTCATACTCTTTGTCCGTTAGGCCGCTGATGTCCTCGGTCAGGATCGGCCCACCGGCCGGACCCGTGACGGCGACCCGGTGGGTGGGTTCACCGTGCAGGCGTAGGTCAAGATCGGTTGCGTATTTGAGTAGGCGGACGAGGTCTCCCATCCCGCACTTGCTTTCGTCGAAGTCGCGTAGCATCCTCGCGGCCTTGTGCTCTGATGCTATGACGATCTTGCGTAGGCGTTCGTCCATCTCCTCTTGATGCCTGACGGCCATGGCGTGTTTGAGTTCGTCGCAGTGGGCGTCCCAGGCTCGGACCCGTTCGGCCCATCGGAATAGATGAGACTGCACCCTTATGGTGTTATACGTCAATTTGTCCCCGGAGTCCGTTAGTGCCTTGTTGAGCTCGATCAGTGACCGCACGCGGCCTGAGTCGCGGTACAGCAGGAAGCGCTCGTACTGCTTCGAGGATTCCCGGGGCTGCTGGGCCCAGGGCTCCCGTCCGGGATCGAGCTCGATGGGGACACTTCGGCGGACCTTCTCGGTCATGGGCACCTCGCTACGTGATTCGGCATGGCCGGAACCATGGATCATCGCCCCCAATGATCCATCATGATTCTGTGTTGTCACGCGGAACGGTGGATGCCTGTCACTCAGGTCGACAGGCCCGGGTTCCGGTGCCATGATGGGCGGGCTGGTGTCACGTCTGTGGAGGGCAGGCACCGACGTCATTGGCCTCGCAATTCCCCGTAGGGGCCGGTGCGGGTAGGGGCCCCGACCAGAAGTCGGGGCTTCTGCCGTTCATGGGTTTCCAGCTGGGTGGCTGGGTGTGGTGAAGGCCCCGACCGCGGTGTGGTCGGGGCCTTCGTGTGTGGGTGGCTATCGGTTGCGTGCGGCTAGGTATTCGGCTTCCATCTCTTCCAGCGAGAGACTGCGTACTCGATCCAGCTCCTGGCGTTCGGCTGTGAGTGCCGCGCTGATCGCGGCGATCTCGTCGGGATCTCTGGGTGTGTATTTGCGGGGGTATCGGGGGATGTAGGTGCTTGTGTCTGGCTTTTCTCGTTTCCGGTGGAACATGGCTGGTCCTCCTTGGGGAATGCGAGGCGTGTCGCTTCGGTGAGTTCCTCCGCGGTGAGGGCGTAGGTCTCGGCGGTTCGCGCGGCTGCTGTTGCGGGGTCGGCTCCGGTCCGTTCGGCGATGGCGGAGATCAGGGCCGACGCGTCGAGAACACGCTGTGTAGTTGGTGCGGTCATTGGTGGGACGGTACTAGCTGGGGATGGTGCTGGTAGTCCCCGTGTGGGTGACTATCCGTATGGGTGGGTGTGTTGGCTATTCGGTCCGGTAGGGAACCATGATGGCGATGATGGTGTTGCCGCATCGGACTTCTCCATGACAGTGGTTGGGGATGCGTTCCCGGACCATGCGGAGGATGTCGAGACCTGCGTCATTGGCGTTGGCGGACAGGGTGTCTCCGTCGTACTTCCAGTCCTCAACCTGGCCGGCTACGTCAGCGGTGGCGGGATTGAGATGGACGATGATGCTGGGGATGGCGTACCGGTGGCTGACGGCGACGGAGATCCGGAAGAACGGGGGAAGGATGATGCTGGCCTTGATGTCGGCCTCGATGCCCTGGGCTAGGGCGGTGCAGTCCATGATCGTCATTGTGGGTGCTCCCTCGCGGTTGGTGTGACAACACCAGCGTATATAGGTGCGTTGGATGTAACAATCCATGTGGCATGATTTTCTGATGTCACACCATGGCTAGGATGGCATCTCAGAGCCCCGTAGCACCACGCGAAGCCATGAGGCATAGGGCAACCCACCCGAGGCCGTAAAAGGCCCTCGGCGACGCAATGAACGGCCCCCGGCGCACCCGCCGGGGGCCGTCCGTGGCGGTGGAGTCAGAGGTGCGCGCGAACGCGGACCCGGAACCATCCCCTATCGGGGAACACCTGCCCAATAAGCGTGTTGTTGTACCGATTGTGGCAAGTCGACCACTGGCTATGGAAAATCGACACTTCCAGCCCCTGGCCGGCGAGGAACTCTGCGCACCCTTCGACCTCGGAAGCGCGAAGACGCTGGAGGTGCCGGTGAGCGGTGACCGTATAGATCGCGTTCTCGTCGGTGATGATCTCAGAGGGGCTAGCTTCGACAAGATTGTGATGGTTCGTCATGCTATTTCCTCGTCTTTTCGGCTAGGTGATAGAGAACCCTGCGGTCTTGCGCGGCATCTATCCGTTCGGGCAGGACAGGGACGGCCCCCGGTAGCGCGCCGGGGGCCGTCCGTATCTGGGGTCAGACGCTGGCGAGATCGTGCTCAATGGCTTCGGCTGGTGTCCGGCCGTAGCAGACGTGGTCGTTGGCCAGCTCCGATCCATACCCATGCGAGATCCACCGGGTGGCCTCGACGGGGCTAAATCCGTAGGCCTCCCAGGCGGCTGCGTCAGCGGGGATGAAGCCGCTCCTGATCCATACGGTGGGGTTGTCGGTGGCGGTGTACTCGGCGGTGTCGGCTGGGTTGTGGTAGTCGTACTTAACGGCTTCGGCGTGAGTCCGTCCGCGGCAGGCGTGGTGGTTGGCGCCATCCGGCCCATATCCGGCGTTGATCCACTGTGTGGCCTCATCGGGGGTAAATCCGGCGGCTTTCCATGCGGCTGCGTCGGTGGCTCCGGCTGCGATGTATGCGGCGTTCATGGCTTTCTCTCCAATTTGCTTGGTCCGTGCTGACATGGACTACATTACCCGGTGCGCTATAGGGCGTCAACTTGTAGCGCCACGAATGGGTGACCGCGCCGGCCCACGGCTGGTCACCATTGGGTCCGGACGCGCCGACGGCCCCCGGCGGGTGCGCCAGGGGCCGTCCGTGGTGGCGCTAGCGGATCGATGCCTGGATCACAAACTCGTTCGCGAGGTCCCGGATCTCCTTGGAGGCGCTACCGAACAGCTCTTCGAAGAGGCCACTGGCAGCGGCCTCCACCTGCTTCAGCTCGCCGTCCATGTCGGGGCCCTTCCGGTTGGCCAGGGCGGTGATCATGTCGCCGAGCTGGTTGACGCGGACCGCGTCGGCCCCGGAAGCGTCGATCAGGGTGATGGCGGCGGTGGTGTATGCGGCGTTCATGGCTTTCTCCTTGTTTCGCTCGGTTCGTGCTGACATGGACTACATTACCCGGTGCGCTATAGGGCGTCAACTTGTAGCGCCACGAATGGGTGATAGCGCTAAATCGGCCCGAGCGGCCCCCTACCGTCCTCGGGGCCGGTTTGGTGGTGCAGGTGCGCGCGAGTCCTCACCGGGGCGCCACGGGCCCGCTAGGGGCCGACAACGGGCCCGGACACACCGCGGCCCCCGGCGAGTGCTCCGGGGGCCGTCCGTGGTGAGTACTACGCGGCGGGCTTGTGGCTGTAGGGCCGGCCGTTGTGCTTCACCCGCACGACCTGGCCGCAGCAGGAGCAGGTCCCTTTCCGGACCTCGCCGACCCATCGAATACCGGTGGCGAGCTGACTCACACCGGAGCAGACCGGACGAGCGGGGACCTTCGGGGCGGGGGCTGCGACCGGGGCATCGGGGAAGCAGATCGTGCAGAGACGCTCTCCGTACGCCGCTACCGCATCGGCTTCGGTCAGACCGGACAACTCGGGAAGCCACCGGAGCGTGGTGTCAACCCTGCAGGATGAGCAGCACTGGCTGCTGTGGATGTGCCCGTCCTCGACGAGGAAGAACCGGGACCAGGGGGCGGCCCGGTAGATCTCGACCAGGGGCGCCCACTCCTCGGCGACTGCCTTGATGGTGGCGTGAGCGGCGTCTAGGTCGGCGACGATCTCCTGGATGTCGAAGCCTCCGAGGATGCGCTGTTCGGTGGCCTTCTCCCGGATCGTGGCCTCGGTGTCTTCGTCGCTACGGTTCCAGGTCTTCCGCCCGGTGCGGCGGTCCCGGAGCGCGATGTGCGCGCTGGTGAGGAGCTGGTCGATTGTCCGGTGTGCGGCTTCGTTGCGGGCGGTGAGCTCCGCGAACTGGGTGTCGATCGCGGCGGCGGTGGCGTGGTCTGCGGTGTTCGCGGTGTGTGTCATGCCCAAAACGATACACCACGCGCTACAGGACGTCAACCTGTAGCGCCACCCGGATGGGTGACCTCCCACCACGACGGGCCCGGACACGCCAACGGCCCCCGGTGGCGAACCAGGGGCCGTCGGTGGTGGGTGCTACGCGGTGGCGGGCAGAGCGCCGGCCAGGGCCAGAAGTCGCTCTAGATCTTTCACCGAAAGCGAGATGGTCTCGGTATTGCCAATGGTGGTGAACGCGTAGAATCCGGCCTCCCTGGCCTGCGCGATCACCTTAGCCTGATGCTGGGCCTCCGGGTCGTTCGCAAGAAGATCATCGCGAAGGTACTGTTCCCTCAAGGTGAAGTTTCCGACGGCCCAGGCCGCCGCCGGAGTGATCCGGTACGTCCCGTCACCGGGAAAGGTGATCCATCCGTTGCGGTGCATTGTGGTCATGGTCCGATCGGTGTAATCGCCGGTGTTTCCAAGCCGGTTGTTGGCGATTGCGCATCGGATTGCGGTTTTTTGGACATCAGTCGGGCGAGCGATCATGGCTGGTCTCCTTTGTCGGTGGGGATCCGTTCCCCCTTGCGCTACACAACCATAACCCGTAGCGCCATGGGACGTCAACCTATAGCGCTACCCGGATGGGTGACTACTCACCCCGGATGGGCCCGGACACGCCGACGGCCCCCGGTGGCGAACCGGGGGCCGCGGTAGCTGAGGAACGAGGACTACGCGGACAGGCCGGAGGATCCCCCCTCGTGCCTACGCCTCGACGTCCAACGCCGCGCGTCCTGCATCAGTGATCCTGACACGGTGGTAATAGTCCTGCCCGTCGGCGGGACAGGTGAATCCCTCAGCGGCAGTGCACTCGGTGCCACACGGGCAGTTGACGGGCTCAATGAGGTGCTGCCTCGTCAGCACGGGAACGCTGTTGCAGTAGAAGCCTTTTTGGCCCGCCCAGCCGTTCATCTCTCCGCCGTTGGCGATGATGGTGGCGAGCGTTTTACGCTGGGCGTTGGTGATCTTGGTATTCACGGTGGCCACGGTGGCTCCCTATTTCGCTCGGTTCGTGCTGACATGGACTACCCTGCCCGGCGCGCTATAGGACGTCAACTTGTAGCGCTACCCGGATGGGTGATAGTGCTATACCGGTCCTAGCGGCCCTCTGCCGGCCTCGGGGCCGGTCTGGTGGTGTCTTGTACTCGTCAGCTCCCATCGGGGCGCCATGGGCACGCTAGGGGCCGGCAACAGATCCGGACATGCCAACGGCCCCCGGCGCTACGCCGGGGGCCGTTGGTGGAGTTCCGGACTACGGCCGACGGCAAGCCGGACCGAACCCGCAGCGAGACCACTGGGAAGCCTCGGCCGGAGAGAAGCCATACCGCATCCACTCGGTGGCGTCGGCCGGTTCGATTCCGAAAGAAGCGTACATATCGACGCTAGCGCCGGTGGCGAACCGCGCATAGGCATCCGGGTTGTCGCATTCGAGGGCCTCAGCTGGCCCTCGCCCACAGCTGGCGTGATGATGGGCGCACTGAGGGCCATACCCGTAGTTACTCCACCGGACGGCGTCGGCTGCGGTGAACCCGTATGACATCCAGGTAGCCGCTCCGATAGAAGTGAATCTTGCTTTGATCCATGCGATGGGGTCGGTGACACCTCCCCTGACGTACTCGATGGCATCCACCGGGTTGTCAAGGTCATGCTGGGCCGCCTCTTCAGGGGTCCGTCCGAAGCCCGAATGGCGATCAGCTCCACTCGGGCCGTATCCGTAGAGGATCCACGCTGCGGCCTCTTCGGAGGTGAAGCCGCACGCCATCCATGCGGAGGCCTCAGCAACGTCGGCAATGGGGGCCGGGGCCATGGTGTTCGCGGTGTGTGTCATGCCGATAACCCTACCCGTGGCGCTATAGGATGTCAACTTGTAGCGCCACGGATGGGTGACACCCCTAGAGCGCCCCTAGCGGCACCCTACCGGTCTCGGGACAGGTTTGGTGACCGCGACACCTAGGGATAGGCCACAGCCCGCCACGGACCCACCGGGGACCGGCGACAGGCCAGAGACACGCCAACGGCCCCCGGCGGGTGTGCCGGGGGCCGCGGGATAGAGGGGACGCTATGACCGGAAGCCGCCACGGCCACCGCGCGGAGCACCCTCGGGCACCTCAACGTGGCCATTGTCGATGATCTCGACGTCTCGGGAGAATCCCCGATCCTTCCGGCGGGTGTAGGGGCGGACGCTCAACGCGCCGGACAGTCCAGTACCGGACCCTGCCATCGCGACATAGGCGTCACATCGGACGGTTCCCTCATAGAAGCCTTTATTGATCATGGTGGTGGCGCGCTTAGGGCGGGCGGACACGAATCTGGTGATCGGCCCCGTTGGGTCGTCGCCTTCCAGAAGTCCCCAGCACAGTCCGTATCTGCCTTCGATCAACTTCGCGGGGACCAGGTTCCCGCTGAGATCGAAGAGCGCGGCGAAGTAGTCCTTGCCATCGTTCTCGGCAAGCCACGCCTTCAGGTCATTCTCTGCGGCGACGATCCCGGATGCCCACTGGGAGACGAAGCCGTCGGTGTCGCATCGGTCGAAGGAGTCGACAGCCTCCTGTCGGCACTGGTTGGCCTTGTCACGGTACTCGGCTGCGGTTGCCTCGGTCATGGTGTCCCCTCCGGTTCGCGTGTTGACTCGTTCAGTGTAGGGGACGCGACACACCACGCGCTATAGGTACGCACCCTATAGCGCTATAGGGTAACCGAAAGGGGGACACCCCGACCGGAATGTCCCCCTTCGGCTAACTATGCGATGTACATCCGATGCTTGTCTCTGATCACCTTTTCGCCCACCGGGCTGGGCCGGGCCGCGTCCCGCTCGATACAGACATCGAGCGGGACATCCCTGAGGTCCCACACCTCGACGTCACTCGCCAGACATCTGATGCGCTCGACGTCGCTATCGTCCAGCCACGTGTCGTCTGACACCACGTCGATCCCGTCGGCGAGGAGAGCACTGATAGCCGCGTACTGCGCCGTTGACACCGCAACCTCGCACTGCCACATCCCTGACCAGGCGACACCATGGAGCATCAGTCGAAAGTCGTCCCGGTTGATCCTGGCCCGCGTTGTCCGATCTTCGTTCACCCACTCTTTGGCGCGGTGGGTCTTCCCGGAGCCAGGGAGACCCCGGGTGATGATCAGACGTCCGGCGTGGCTCATCCCTCCACCTCCGTTCCCCGGATCTCCGCCATCTCACGGCGGAACGCCTCCACGGGATCCCCAGCACCACGGATCTTGATTCTGATCGCAGAACACCTCGCCCGGTTGGTGCCATCGAGGAGCCTACTGACCTCGGCAGAGTTCAGATTACTGGTGGCGATCATGTAGTCGCGGGGGACCTGGACGTCCCTCCTCTGCTGGAGAGCGGCTGTAAAGGCCGCGTCAGCGGCCTGCTTGACCGCCCTGGCCTGGTCGACCTCATCATCAGCGGATTTGATGCTCTGAACGACGCGGCCCCAGAGCTCATCTGGATATTTAGCACCCATCGCGATGTCCACGTCAACGATCTCGACGGGCCGGGGCTGGGCGACGACGGATACCGTTCTGATGGCGTCTGTTGCGGCCATCCAGTGCGTTCTGATCGCTTCGGGGAGGTCATCCCAGGTGGGCATCGGGTTGCCCTGGTGGTTCTTCCAGCCGGAACTATCGCCATAGGCCCGATAGGCCGTGGCCGCTCTCATGAGCTGTTCGTCAGTGGTGGTGCTAGTCGCGGTGTCCATGGTGTCCATGGTGCCATACCTGTAGCGCTATGGCAAACGTGGGTATGTCACCTGGGGTGTTGGGGTGAGGGCCGGCCGCCACGTCACTGCCCGACACCGGCGACCGGCTAGACCACAAGGGTCCCGGAAGCATCATCCACCATGACACGCGGCCGGCTCCAGACTCCGGGGCCGGCCGCGCTGCGATGGAGGCGTCCGCCAGGCTACAGGGCGAGACGCCCCACGACGGAGGCCGTTGTGGGAGACCACCCCGCGCGGGTGATGACAGCCCGGATGGGCTCGCCACTCTCGACCCGCGCTTTCGCCCCCCCGAGACGGAGAGACCGCGGTGTGCACTCATCCAACCCGGCATCAGCGATGATCCGCTTCCACGTGCGGTGGACGCTCCTGACACTCAGTCGGTGATCGGGTGAGGAGCATCCGGAACGCCGGACTCCGGACCCCGCGATCGTCCCCAATCGGTCCACGGGCCGGAACAGTGCCCCGGTGCGGATACCGGCGAGGCGGAGTTGACGGATCCAGGCCCGGAGTGCGCAGGCCGGACACGCGACGCGATCACTGGCTGCCCGCTCCCGGCTGGCGTGGCTGATGTGCGGATCAGCGATACCGCTTATCCAGCGGCAGACCTGGCCTGGCTCGGCGTGGCAGTGGGGGCAGGCGACCATGAGGCCACCGTGGTCGTGGTGGATGGTGCGGCCCAGGATGGTCAAGGCGCTGTCGCCGCACGGGTCGGTGACGTCCTCCATGTCCAGGGCGATGACGTCCGGGACGGGGAGGAGGACATCCCAGAGGAGCAGGGCTAGGGCCCGGTTCCTGATGCCGATGGTGGTGTCCGGGCAGCCTTGGACCGCCGCGTGGAGCTCGATTCGCGTCAGACCGTTGACCTCGGCCCTGACGTGGTTAGACTCCCTGTCACGGAGCACGGCCCAGGCCGGTACCGAGTCCGGTACCGGATGTCCCATGATGCGGTGTCTTGCCCTGATCGCGACAATCCTGGACTTGATGGTGTCTGGCACGTATCCGTCTCTGAGTAGGGAGACGGCATGCATCGCTACCGTTTCGGGGGTTGCTGGCATGGCAGTTCTACCGGTGTGGGTGCACCAGGATTCGAACGCGCTCCATGCCGCTGCGTACAGCTTCGCGGTTGACTCCTTGTACTTCCCCGTGGGGGTGTGGCCTCCGAGGGTGAGCGCACGATCGAGCCGGGCAGCGTGGTCCACACCCACCTGTCCGGCTTCTTCGTCTTTGTCGACTTTCATGGTTTCTTCCCATGTATAGATCGAAAAGTCGGCATCGGGATCGATGACGACCTTGCTACGGTAGCTCACAGGAATTGACTACCGCCTCCCCGTTACGTGAACGCCCGTTGTCCCCAGGGACCTCACGGCACCGATACGCGGGGGTGAACCGGATACGCCAACGGCCCCCGGCATGCCGAGGGCTAGGAGATGACATCCACCGTCGATCGCGCACGGCCGGGTGCCAGGTCAACATCGATGCGATAGCAGACCACACCCGCGGCATCGGCCGCCCGATGCCGCGGGGTCCGGTACCGCGGGTGGAGTGGCAGCCGTCAGTCCCTACGGCGCCGGGGACGGGACATCACCACGCTTCCGGTGTGCCGGTAGGAGATCTGATGGCGTGCATGGCCGTCGGGGGCCGGCATCGGAGTCGCGTCGTAAGAGGTGAAGCACTGCCGACACACCACGGGTGCCACCGTGGCGTCTTTCTTGGGCCAGCAGGGGATGCTGATGAGTTGTCCCGGATGACAGGGGAGTTCTGACACGATCCGGAAGGGTGCCGCGTCGGAATCGATGAGGGCCTGGTGGCGGACGTAGAGGTTGGCGAATCGATAGATCACTACTCCGGGGATGAGATCACTGATTCGTGGTGTGCGGTTTGTCGGAATGGCGGTTCCGGCCGGGCGGGTGTGGGTGGTGGTCATTGTGCCTTCTTCCGTGATTTGCGTGGTTTACGTGGTTTATCTGCCGTGGTGAGTTTGATCGATAGCTGTCCCCGATGGGGACGCTGCGGAACCTCGTACCCGAGGGTGCGGAGTACCCGGAGGGCGGCCCAGGGATCATCCACGATCGTGTCTGGTGCCCGGTGATACTGGGCCGTCCCATACACGCCATACCTCGTTGATCCGAGGAGTTCGGCGATCTCCGCTTTCCGGCGCTTCGCAGGCCCCTCCACCGCGTTGAGCCTGATGTACTCCAAGAGGAGTTCCTCAACCTCGGCGTCATCGTGGTCATGGCGGATCCGGGTACTCGGCTGGGCGTCCGGCCCCCAACACCTACGGAGCCACGGGCACTCATCGCAGGCGAAGGAGTACCCAGGCCCTAGGAGCGCGGCGCCGGACGCGGTACGGCGCGGTGCGGCGTCCGGGTCTTTCTCCGCCCACTGGCGGAGTTCCTCGACCCGGTTGATGACTAGGGCCAGGTGGTGGTTCTCGAATCGGATGACGAACACCTCGTCATCACCCGAGGCCCTATCCAGGTAATGGATGATGATCCATTGGATCTTCTGTCCGGCCTGGCCTAGCGCGAGCGCGTAGGCAGCGACCTGCATCATGTGCTCCGGGAACGGCCCGGATCGCCGAACCTGCTGGAGTCGCCATTCCCCCACAGTCTTGAGATCCAGGACGGCGTCCGGGACGCTCACGTCGGCGGTCCCCGGGATGTCGAGGCCAGCAGCGTGGAGGACAGTGGGTACCTCTGACTGTCCGCCCGCGAATCGGTCGGAGACACGGGGATTCAACCCCCCGTGAATCCAGGTTCCGAGGTTCGCGGCCCGCCCCTCGGACGCCTCAGGCTGATCCGAGGGTGGCGTGATGGAGAGGGCGAAGGCCGCCCGGCGAGTACACCCAGAAAGTGCGGAGATCCCTAGGTGGTGGGGCTGACGGCTCCGAGAATCTGACTCGGCAGTGAACGCCTGGCCGACGGCGGCCTTCACGAGTCCGGCGACCTCAGCGGAGTCCGTGATACCGCTAAGGTCGATGGTGTGGTTTTGCACAGCATTTCTCCCGAATCACATAGTCTCGGTCCTGGTGGCGCGGCCAGAGAAGTCGCGCCACCACTCGTTCACCTGCCGTCGCTATAGCCGTCACCATGGCTAGAATTGAACCATCTGATGAAACTATCCGGATTTTCTCTGATTGCTTTCACCATGTCGAGGGCTAGACTCACTGCACCCTCGTGCAGAGTGTCGTCGATGGCTCCAAATTCATTGATGTCATCCTCAGCCGCGGCCTCAGCTCCGCTGACCACGAGATCGATTGCATACTTTTCGATACTCATTCCTGACTCTGCTTTAACAGGGAGCATGGCGGTGGTGTGGTCGTAGCCGCACACCTTCTTGTCATGCGACATGCCATCGGGACATGTCGCCATGAGAATGGTTTGACCCGCGTAGACCAGGCCATCGGCTGGAATAATGCGCTCTACGAAACACCGTTGATCACAAAACTTGCAGTACGGTCCCATGGCTATCTCCTTATCGGGTGCATTCGGTGGTGTGCGTGCCGGTCGCTGCGACGGTGGCCGCGTCGCAGCCACAGGGGAGGACGCCGGTTCCTGCGGGGGCGGTCAGGCCCGCCTGTGGCGCGTCGTTGGTGTCGTCTTCCGTGGCCTCGGCTGCCTTCGCCGCGTCCCGGCGGGTGACCTGTTCGACAAGGTCACCGATGATCTGCTCTACGGTGAACTCGGCACTTCCGTCGTGGTACGCGAAGCGCTTGAGTGGACGGGTAGTCCCGTCCTCGGGCTGCCGGTTGGCCCGGTTCCACGCCTCTCTGAGATCTTCGATGGTGGTCTCTGGAGTGATGAGGGGCCGGCCGGTTCCGGGCTCCGGGTACGAGATCCCGGTGAGGATCTCCTTGACGGAGCCGTCGGGGATTCGGTTTCCGGCTTCATCCGTGACGATGACGTCTTCGGGGATGGGGGCCGGCCGCGGTTCTTCATCTTCGGGGTCATCGGGGTCCATAGCCTCGATGATCCCGATGCCTAGGGTCGCTTCAGGACATCCCATGGCCACGGCTTTTGCCATGGCGCGCCAGTAGAGCATATTGGCGGCGTAGTTCACCCATGGCGATTTATCCTTCACGAGGCCGGCCGTTACGGCTGTGGCGATGGTCCATTCCGCCGTGAATGGCTTCCTGCCGTCACCGTATTCGAGGCGGACAACGGCCTTTTTGTCGGTGGTTTCGACGGGGACCAGGGTGTGTCCGGCTCGAACAGTGACAAGGGCCATCATGAGGCGTGCGCGCATGGCGCATGTGCCACGGCGGTCAAAGACGAGGTTGTCCATCGCCACCATGAGGGGGATGTCCAACGCTTTGGCGCGCCACATGAGGGCGAAGACTGCGGAGGGATCCCCGCGGAACTCGGGGGGGATTCCGACTCCTGCCCCCGCCATTAGCTTTGCGATCCGTTCCATGGTCTCGATGTCCCGGGGGACGTCGCAGGGGAGGAGTAGTTGGTTGGGGTGGATCAGTTCGTTGGATGTGGCTGTGATGTTTGCCATGGGTGCTCCAATGCGTGGGTGGTTCGCTCTGCGTCGCGAACCACCCAAGTGTACACCACGGGTTTTCTATTTACCAGGCGTGCGCTCAACCCGCTTGGTCTGCTCTGATATCCGCCACGCCACGTAATGCGTAGCTGGCCAGCCGGCCGCCACCATGAGGGTCAACCACAGGTTGCCCGTGACTCCGGCGGTGTACGACACCAGGAGCAGGGTTCCCAGGGCCTTCACGGCCATGGACACCGCTGCCGGCCGCTGGCGGATCTCCACCTGGGTCTCTGCGTCTGTGAGTGTCTCCACGGCTACCTCCTACCGACTCCGGGAGCGGCCCCGGGACCGGGCTCGCCGACGGGCGAGGATGACCCCGTCAACGAGCGTGCCCCCTAGCGCTAGAATGATCACCAACAGGCCGTAATCGGCCCCTGCGCGAACTCCACAGACCACCAGTACGATGGCAGTCGAGATGATCGCGAACGTGAAGATGAGCCCAACCCCGGTCCAGAACCGGGGCCAGGCTAGATCCTCCGGCTTGTGACTGCCGTCTCTCATCGGATGGGCGATCTGCGAGGTTGAGTAGGTCTGGCTCATTCCGTCTCCTTCTTGATGGGATCCCGGGTGAACCCGAGGTATCGGAGCCACCCCAGTTTGTGGGCGACCATGAGTGCCTGGATCTGTCGGGCGCGTTCCGCGGCCTCAGGGTCGCCAAGATCTGAGGCATCGAGATTGTTCCGGGCGGCTAGCCCGAGGAGCCACGGCATGACCCACGCCTCATGGAGGTCACGAAGCGCGCCGTCGAATTCAATGTGGTAGATGTTTCCTGAACCCATCCGCCGAGAAGTAGTGGGATCGGCGTCAATGGTGACCTGCTGGACGTTGACCTCGGCGTCGGTGTACTCACCAACTGAGAGGTTGCTCGCGTCTAGTGTTCCGTTGAGACCAGCAAGCCACGCTGTCATGTGCTGGCTTGGCATCCGATAGGTCTGGCCGTTATGCACCAGCGTAACCATATTGTCCAGAACGCGCTGCGGCGCGTCCTGATACGTCACGATCCGAACCGTGACGTACCACAGCGGGTTATCCGTGATAGCCACTAGACCCGGCAGCGTCCCCGCCGCTGCGCTATCAATCCACCCACACGGCTGACGACGTCGGGGGAGGGGAATCGCCCCGAGGGCTGCCACCCACCGGTCATAGACCGAACGGTCCGTGATTAGGAGATCTATGGTGCGGAAGCCCCTATTCACGGATATTTCGTATGGATCGCCAATGCTTGCGGCCAGACTGGCGAGCCAGGAGAACGCGTCTGCGGTGGAACTCTGCCGGGTGGGGGGATGGGTGAGGTCCCTCGCGTCGGCGTCATCCTTGGTGGTGGCGTCAACCGTGGCCGTGGCCGGCTCCGGGGCGGGTGTGGTGTCGTGTGTCATGGTGTTTACGGCATCCCGCGTGGGGCGCCTTTCTCCCTTCTCCACACGCAGTGTAGCAGCCAGGCGGTAAAAACGCCTTGCCAGGTTGCCGACTTATCGTGCGTCGCCTCAACCCCCACGCCCGGGACGACACCACACCACGGCCCCCGCGGCATCCCGAATCCGCGGTAGGTGGAACCATCCACTATCGGCTACCCATCGGCCCGGAGCCATGCCGACGATTCGGCCTCGGGAACTGGCAGAGCCGACATACACCGGGAATCTCGGGATCGGCCTGGTAGGAGTGCACCGACACCGGCGGCAACACCATCCGGGGCCGACGAGGTTTCGTCGCCACAGCCGGAGTGGACACCACCGATGGCGTCCGGCCTGAATCACCGTCAACGGAGGCATCGTCATCATCGAACCAGGGGCCCAACACATCGCTATGGTCAACTTCGTCGGGGTATCTGGTCAACCCATTGCCCCGAGGGGTGTCACCTCCACATACGCCGACGGCCGGAGGGATTGCCCCTCCGGCCGTCGGTGCGGGTGATGGTCAGATCTGGACCAGGGGGCCCTTGACCACGTGGCGTTCGGCGACGATGGCATGCGACACCTCGCCGCGCTGGCTGGTGAGTTGTCCAGCGTTGTACGCCATCATGCGGCACTCGGCGTCATAGCGACGGGTCTCGTCCTCAGGCGAGAGGATCTCATCATGGCCGTCAGCCCATCGAATGACAGCCTTGTATTCGGTGTCCACCACCATGGTGGAGGACTCACCGGCCCGGTCAAGAACTCCGGTCCGGTAGTAAGTCCACGTCTGGTCAAACTGGTCCAGGGCGAATGACCAGTGATCGGCAACGTAACGCCGATACTCGGCCCGGGTGCCGGCATCAGGCCAGTTCGGGTCAAGCTCGACGAGTTTGAGGAAGTCGGCGACGGCCTTGACCCTCCGCGACTCCGGGTACCGTAGCCACTGCGTGAACGGCGTCTTCGCGATCATGATCTCTAGGAGCTGCGCCAGACCCGTGATCTTCTGGATCAGGGCAACGTTCGTCGGACTCAGCTCATCCATGATCGCGTCGATGATCTCGATCTGAGTCGACCCGTCGAACTGGTGGATCGCATCGAGGAGGTCAGCGAAGGTGGGTGCGATGACATCGGGGTCACTGATGGCGTCATGCAGATCGGTGTTGTCCATGCCGTTGGCAGAGGGGTCGGACAGCTCCTGATAGTCCATCTGGTCGTTGAGATCCATGGTGGCTCCTTCGTGTGTGTTGACGTAATGACGATACCATCTGGTGTCTACTTCTGCCCCAGGGGTGGCATCCCCCGTTCGGTGCGGCAACTATCACACAAGGGCGATGCTACGGGGCCACCATAGCGGCGAGGATGCCGCACCCGGCACCGAACACACGGCCCGGACCGATCCGAGCCCGAGGTGGACCCACCAACCCCTGCCGCGCGCATCGCACCTTCCCACCGGTGCCGATGGGGACAGGTGCTCCAGTGGGACTGCCGACGAAACCGCGGCTCCGGCTCCTCCCCCGGGGCGACGGGACGGATCGTGTATCCGGCCGCCCCGCCGACGATCACCAGATCGCCGGACCCGTCCCGATCAACATCAATCGGGATCATGATCTGGGTGTCACCCGTCAACGGAACAAGAGTGATCATCGACCCGCACTCGCAGGTCATCTGACGGGCTGTGGTGTTCCTACGCTGCCGCTGCGCCATGGCGGGTCTCCCAGTCGGCGAGGGCGGTGGACATCTCCGAGGCGGACACTTGGTTCTCCATCGCGATCACGGAGATCCGGGTTCCGTGTTCGATCCGCCGGAGGGTCCGTGTCACGTGCCGCCGGATGTGGTTGGTGATCGTGGTCCGGGTGACCCCGAACCGGTTGGCGAGCGCGGCGACCGGTTCGCCGGTGAGCCACAGTCGGAAGATGTCCCGGCTCTCGGCTGTGGTGAGGTGTCCCTGACTGCGCCCGATGAACGGCGCGGCTGCGGTGAGGAGGGCCTCGGCGACTAGCGCCGGGTCGCGGCGCTGGGCGGCGGACAGGTTGGTGTAGGCGCGTTCGGCAGCGAGGCGTGCGCCGAGCGGTAGGGGACTCGGAGTCGTCATGGCTTTTCCTTTGGCTGGTCCTCATCGCAGCGTAGCCGTCACACCCATAAGTACGCAACTCTTGGTTTCGTCTTTTAGGGGTTCCCCCCTCCCCCGTGACGGCCGGGACCCCGGCGGGCCAGGAACGATCACGCCGGGGGGTAGGGGGGTAGTACTTCTTAAGTACTTCTTGAATGGGGTACTTCTCTTAGCGACGGCTCCTTAGGCCCTAAAGAGCCGTCGATGGTGCGACCTGCGGAAACACCCTCTTTTCCCTGGTCAGAACCGTTGACGGATTTACCATGCCCTGAAAATCCGTCGATGGTGCGACCTGCGGAAACGTTAAATGTCCAATTTGTATGCACCGCGCATGCCTGTGGATAACTCGTCACTCTGCCGTCGGTGTCGGCACCGGGCGTTCCGCGAGGTTTGCCCGATCATCTATGATTAGGACGACGCGGGAGACTTGGCTGGTCCTTGCGCGCCAACGGCCCCCGGCTGGCGAACCGGGGGCCGTTGGCATGATGGGCTATGCGGCGTTGTCTCTCCGCTTCTTCGGCCGCCCCGTAGGACGGGCACGCTGGGCCACTCCGTGGATATCGATCCTCCCGGTTTGAAGCCCCCAGGTCTCGATCACGGCCGGATCCCACCACGTTCCCATTAGCGGTGGGGGAAGCGCGTCGGAGCGCGGCATGTCGCCCTCTCCGGCCGCCTCATAGGCCCTCCGGCGCGTGTTCAGGACCTTGACTCTGTCGTAGGACATACCAAGCCTGCGTGCGATATCGCTCATGGTCATGAGGTTTGCCCTTTCCAGGACGCGCTTGACGGCGCCCGGATCTTGGGAAATCAAGTCGATCATTTCTTCGGTGATCTCGTGGTTCATGGTGACCTTCCTGGTGGTTATGGCCCGTCCAGACGCGGTAATACGTCCGGACGGACCAGGGGCGATGTCTGGCCCGGTTCGTTAGAACAGGGTCAACTCGTCTTCCACGACGACGACTGGGAGGGGCTTCGGCGTGGTCAACTCGACGTGCGTAGCGTGCAGCCGTTTGGCGATGTCCAAGAACATCGCGTCACGCTCGGCCTTCTCCTTCGGGCTCATGATGCCCTCGACCAGGTCGCGGCATGCCTCCACGATTGCCCGGTTTCCTGGACTATTGTGCATTCCCCTGCCCGCCCAACCGTGGCGGTCGCGGAGATCGATGACATCGACGAGACGGGTACGGAGCGCCTCGCGGCACTTCTTGCAGACCTGGGGTCCGTCGCTAGCCCTGGCTTTCCGGGATTCGATGATGCGGCCGGATCCCGATCCGCACCGTGGCCGTCCACCCACGACGAGGTGGAGACGGGCTCCGCGACGCCGGGTGACGTATCCGAGTTCGACGTCCCAGATCTCCATGACCCGCCTCCTTAGGTGTTGTATGCCTAGAGCCTAGCCGCTAGCATGGAAATACGCAACCTCGGGTTGTGTCTTTAGGACCAGCCAAGATTCCGAAAGGAAATCATGTTCACTGACATCGACACCGTCCCGATCACGGACCTCAGGGCCTACGCCACGGCACTACGTGGGGACATCCAGAACCGTGACCGGACCATCGCCGACATGGCAGACCAGATCGCGGCCCTGGAAGCAGCGCTAGCCTGCCGAGACATCGACGAACTGACCGGACTCCACAACCTCCGGTGGCTCCGGGAGTGGTGGGACTCCCTCACCGTCCCGTCCGCCACGGTTGGAGCCGTGGTGTTCATCGATCTTGACGGACTCAAGCCCATCAATGACACCTACGGGCACCGGACCGGTGACCGAGTGTTGACGCACGTTGCCGCAATCCTGCTCGCAAGCGGTGTCTACGCCGTCCGCTACGGCGGTGACGAGTTCCTTGTGTTCATTCCAGCCGGCTGGGACCCAAGTGTGACCATGATGGGCATCACCGACCGGATCACGGCAGATCCCGTGCCGACCAGGGAGGGATCAATCACGGCGTCCGTGTCGTACGGGATCTGTCCCGTCACGGACACGGATCTGCACCGGATGATCGGCCTCGCCGATGCCGCGATGTACGCGGCCAAACGGCGTAGGAGCGGCCACCGGACCCGGTAGTTACCCGGAACGGCCCGACCTGGTCACGCTGACGGGTCGGGCCGTTCGCTGTCTCAGCCACCCCATAAAGACACACCCTGAGGTTGCGCATTTATGGTGTGCGCGGTAGGCTACGCGAGACGCACACATACCGCGACCGCGAAGGACACCTCGCCATGAACGCCAACCTCACCCGCCTCTGGGACGAGTACGGGACCATCGCGATCCCGGCCGCCCTGGCCATCGCCCTAGTCCTCATCTCCGCCACCACCTGGCACACCACCCGCAACCGCAACCGCACCACCAAGAGCTCTGACCCCCTCAGCACCCTCGTCACCCTCATGGCCCTCGGCCTGACCGCCGAGGGCATGTACTGGGTCCTCACCACCAAGTTGGCAATGCCCCTCCCCTGGTGGCTGGCTATCTTTGTGTGCGGCGTGGCCGAGGGACTCATGGTCAACTTCTTCCGGCTGGCCCGAGACTTCCAGGAGCGCCACGGCCGCCCCGGTCCCTTCGGCACCGCATTCTGGATCGTCGCCGTGGCCGAGGGTGCCGTGGTCGCCCTAGCCTCACCGAGCATCGTCGAAATCGCGCTCCGAATCCTCCTGCCCCTCGGGGTAGCCCTCCTCCACTGGATCAAACTCGTTGCCGAAGGCAGCACCGCGCACCGGGGCCGACTCGTCTGGACCCCCCTCAACCTGCTAATCCGGCTCGGGGCCTGGCGTCCCGGTACGACCACCCTCGATGAGGCCGAGGTCGCCCGAGTCGAAGACAAGCTCACCCGAGCGGCCTACATGCTGGCGTCATCGGGCAAGCTTTTTAGGGCCCATCGGGCCCGTCGGGTGCGCCGAATGATGCTCAGGGCTAGCACCGAGACCGCTGACGAAGTAATCCGGCGCCTGGAGCTGGCCTACGGGATCGAGACCCGGATTGCCGCGGTCACCAAGGGCGGATCTCAGGCTGTCCAGGAAGCCAGCGGCACGGACGCCATGGAGACCACGCCCACTCCCCTGGTCCTTCCCTCCACCACGATCAACGGGCACCGGGCCAACGGGCACCCCATCATCGACGCCACCACCACGCCGATCCTCTCCACCACCTCGGAGCCGGCCCCCTCGACCGACCTGGAGGTCGTCGAAGGTGGCAATGATCCGGCCCTGCCGGTGGCTGTCCGTGACACCTACATTGTGGTCACGTACTGGAATCAACTCGTCGACCTGATGCGACAGGGAAGACTTCGTCGTTCGGCGGTTGAGAGAACCTGTCTCAACCCGAGTGTGCACCGGAAGGTGATGGCACGGCAGGCACTTCGGATCATCGATATCGTCACATGCGCTCACGCGATGGACTCGGCCATCCCCGTAGCGGATCGAGTCCGTACCGCGATCGAACGGATCGAGAAGGACAACCAGGAGCAGAAGGCGCGCGAGAAGGCCCTAGCTTCCTCTGACAGCGACTCCTGACAGACCCACCACGGACGGCCCCCGGCGCACTCGCCGGGGGCCGCGGTGTGTCCGGGCCCGTTGTCGGCCCCTAGCGGGCCCGTGGCGCCCCGGTGAGGACTCGCGCGCACCTGCACCACCAAATCGCCCCTGAGGCCGGCAGAGGGCCGCTAAGGACCGGCAACGGGCCATTCACCATCCGGGAAACTAGAACGCTACAGGTTGACGTCCTGTAGCGCTATGGATAGGATTGCCGGCATGACACACACCGAGGACTACACCGCCTCCGTCAATGAGATCGCCACCGCAACTGGAGTCGACCGGGATAGACTCGCCCGATTTGGCGCTCTATTCATGAAGAACATTCACGAACCGTCGGCTGAGCGAGACGCCGCCATCGATGACCTGTACTCCCACCTCTTCGGCGGATCCTCCGACCAGGTCAAGAATCTCGTCAACCGATTCATGGCACAGGTGGAAGAGATCGGCACCATCCGACGGGACGATCGCTAGGCCGCACGAGGAGGATCCGATGAGCCCGGCTCCGGAAGACTCCACTGACCCCAACTAGTGACGCGCACCACAGATTCACCACACAGAACGGACGCCCCCGTACACCACGGGGGCGTCCGTGCGTCCGGGTTCCGTACACCCCCCGAGCCACATCCGTACGCCCCGTACGACACCTGTACGTCCCACCCCGTACGGCCCCGTACGGCCCCGTACGGCCCGTACATCCCCCCGCGTACGGCGATCACCGTACAGGGCCCCCGTACGCCCCGTACGGCCGCACGCGCTACCCATACCGTACGGCGCCATCCTGTACGGGCCCGTTCCGTACGGCACACGGCGCTCCCGTACGACCCGCCCGTACGGACACTTCCGTACGCCCCGGCGGGCCGTACGCCGCACACCTCCGTACGGTCCGCCCGTACGCCAGGACCCAGTACGGTCCAGGGCCAGATCGCACGCCCCGTACACCCATGCGCCCGTGCGACCCCGTACGCCGTACGTGGCACGCACCGTACGGATCCTTCGCCCGTACGGCGCCAGCCCGTACGCCCGTACGCACCGCGGCCCGTACACCTCCGTATGGCGTACGGGCCGCACGCACCGTACGGGAATCGCCGTACGAACCGTACGGGCGTACACCTCGGCCCGTGCGGTACCCGGTGCGAGCGCATCGCCGTACGGGCCGTACAGAGGTGTACGGGGTGGCGTACGCCCGTACGGCCCGTACGGACCGGCATGAGGCGCACGGCCCCGTACGAGGCGTACAGGCCGGCGCCGTACGGGCCGTACACCCGTACGGGCCGGTGGGATGTGGATTACCGCACGACATCCCATCCGTGGACCATCAAGACCATTAATGCACCCCCGCCGGTTTGCGATTTAGGCAAGAGTCGGTATACTGGCAACAGACCTTTTGGAAAGGGACAGCCATGGACCGGCCGGACACCCGTAAGCCACTCGACATCAACGAGTGGATCACGGTTGTTACGCCCCACGGGGCAGAGATCACTCTCTACCGAAACGCCGAGGCGTACCGGGTCACAGCGCTCGACTGCTACACCCGACGCCTCCGGCCTCCGGCAACGTTCCTCACCGAGCAGCCGGCCCGTGACCAGGCCAGGGTGTGGGTCCTGGAACTCCTCCAGAACAGCATGACCTTCACTGTCCGGACAAACGTCGGAGGGGCCGTTAGCGAATATCCGGGACAAATCCGGAAGTAACGACAGGTCGGTCCCGTAGGCATGCGAGGCCTACGGGACCGGAACTCCCGAGAGACAGAAGGAGGTGTGGTCATGGTAGCGGAGACGTCACCGATGGAAACCGGATCAGGCCAGGCCACCCAAACAACTACCGACAGTGATTCTCCAATCTCCAATGGAGAATCAGAAAGTGCCTCCGAGGCCACCCAGAGCCCGGAAACCGGGCCTGAATCCTCCAATCTCCAATCACAGCTACTCACCGTCCGTAACTGGCTATGGCGGCAGTGGACCGCCGGACGGATCTATTGGATCCCCCCGGCCCTACTGACCGAACCCCCACCGGCCGTCTCAGACCTCGCCAACTACGCCCGACACGGGACCTGGACCACCGGAGACGGATTCGTCCGCCGAGTGGGCGTCGCATGGCACCTGACGGTGAGCCTGCCAGTGACCGCGGCCTGCCGCTACACCGAATGGATCCTTCAGAGACCAGGCCGATTTCTGCCGATATTCGCCCTCTGGAAGCTGCTGATCCTCACCGGTGGTGGCCCCTGGACCTCCACCCACCTCATCCGCCCCCTGCTAGGCCTCCTGGCCTGGATCATGTTTTAGGAGAAGAAGAAGTCATGAAAATGAGAGTGATGAAGCAGAAGGGAACCACCGTCCTCGCCTGGATCTCACTCGCCATGGCCCTGATTGGTGGAACCATCGCCGTGGAAACGCTGATCGGCCGATGCATCCAGTTCGTTCTGGGTGCTCTGCCCTGGACGTGGATTCCCTCGGTCCTGCTGGCCGTGGCCATCATCGGCCTAGCCATTGATCTATTCATCGACATGATCCCAAACCAGACCGCGATCTGGTCAGCACTGACGATCCCCTCCATCGCCGCGAGCGTGGACGGAAAGCTCGGAGTGACCATCTCACGCTGGTGCGGAGAGCTCCTGTCGGTCATAAACGACAGCCTGTCGGAATGGGTGACGAACTCGGCCACCGGCCTAGCGGTGGCCTGCATCGGTGGCGCGCTCATCATGGCGAAGCGCGTCGTCAAGAAAAATCGAGCGCAAGGGATCGTCTGATGTTTGATCTCGCTGCCCTGTGGCTGATCATCTGGTTGATCAAAAATGCGGCCGTTGACGTGTCATGTGCACTGAAGGGTATGCCCAACCCCCGCTATGAGGCGAAGGCCAATGCGGCCCGTGCGGCCGGCCAGCCCCTATCCGAGCAACACCGCTACGGCCTCGCCGAGTGGTGGAGAGACCTCCTCGCCGACGGGTTGCGGGCCCAAACCCAGTGGAGGCGCGACCGCGCCACCAAGCACACCAAGCGGAACCTGCCACCCACCACCACCACCAACATCGATGAGGCTCCGGCCAAACCCACCACCGATGACGGTGGCGAGGTGGAACGCGTGAGCGTCATCCACCGGGGCCCAACCGTTGTCAACGATCACTCCGGGAAATGGAGCTGGTCATGTCGGCGGCCTGGCTGCCCCGGGAAGGGCTTCGACTACGCCACCGAAGCGGAGGCCTTGGAAGCCGCGAAGCAGCACCGGTGCCCTGGCAGCACGTTCCCCCGCGAGGGCGTGCAGATCAACACGGATCCGCCAGCCGAACCCGAGGCGACCAAGTCGACCACCGCACCCGAGGCGACCAAGCCGACCACCGAACCGACGGCCCCGGTCACCACGACCACCGAACCGACGGCCCGCATCATCCCGTTTCCCAGTGACGCCACCACGACCGACCCCGACAAGGAGCACAACATGTCCACCACGATCAACACCGAAATTGTTGGACTCACGCAGTCGATCGCGTACGCCGAAGATCTCGCCAAAGCCGCTGGCGAGCATGCCGCATCGGGCAATGAAGGCTACATCGGGCACCTGACCAATGCCGGTGTCGGTGGCGAGTGCCTCCGCACCGCACACGAGATGCAGGAGGCGTTCGCCAACGCCCATGACATCGCGCTGCGCCACGCCGAGGAGCTGCGGAAGCAACTCAGCATCCAGGAGGCATACGCCTCCAACCCCGACGCCGGAGACAAGCAGTTCCAGCTGGCCGGCAACTGACCACTCCATGGGGGCCCCCACCCGGGGCCCCCACCTCCCTACCGCGAGGAGGCCCACGGTGACCACCACCGACACCACCACCCAGCCAGCCGAGACCACCAAACCCGGCCTCCGGCGGCAAGTAGCCCCATGGGCCGCGATGAGCGCACTCGCCCTTGCCGCGGGCACCGCACGAGTCGCGATGACCGCGACCGACGCTGACGCTGAGATCGCTATCGCCATCGCCGTAGCCTCCTTCGTCCTGGCCGTGGTTCTGGCCGTCCAGGCCCGCCGTCGGTTCGCCGACAGGCATCTACGGCGCCGGATGGTCGCCGCCTGCTACCTGGGCGCGACCTGGATGACATCGGTGACCGCCGCGGGATTCTCGGCCGAGGCCCTGTCAGTACTGGGTCTCGTCGGATCCGGCCTGAGCCTGCTGTGGTGGCGGCAGTACCGACTCGGCCCGGGGACCTACGCGGAGTTGACCGAGCCCGCCGAGGAGGATCCCTACATCGCCCGGTGGGCCGTTAATCTCGGCGCCACGGGTAAGGCCTTGGCTGGCTCGACTCTGACCCAGCCTCGACGCATCAAGGCCGGATACCGGTACACCCTGAACCTAGTACCGGGCAGTCAGACAGTGGATGCCGTCCGAAGCATGGTCAAGACGCTCCGGGGTGGACTCCGGCTGATGCCCCACCAAGACATCATCGTCGAGACCCATCCAGACGAACCCGAGCCGGCGGCGTTGCTGACAGTAGTTGTCCGTCCCCCCATCCGCGAGTCCCAGATCTGGCCGGGACCACAGTTCGCGCTCAACGCGGATACCGGTGCCGTGGACCTCGGACCCTTCAGCGACGGCGAGGGAATCGCCCGGTTCGCTGTCTACCAGCGTGACGGGATCTTCGGCGGCTATCTGCAGGGTGCCCCGGGATCAGGTAAGTCCCGGATGTTCGAGATCATCGCCCTGAGCTGCGCGGCATCGGTGAGTCACCCAACCATCGTCTGGTATGGCGACGGGCAGCGTGGCGACTCCTCCCCAATGCTGGTGAAGCACGCGGACTATGCCGCAACCACCCCCGAGGGGGTGTACAACATGCTGCTGGCCGCAGCACGCGTGATGATCATCAACGGTGTTGAGAATAGGAAAGCAGAGGTAAACGGCTTCCACCCCACTCCGGAGCGCCCCGGCCTACTCGTCTTCATCGACGAGATCCACAAACTGACCAGCGCGGCCGAGAATCCGCTACTGGCCCGCCCCATCCAGATCCTGATGAGCGTCATCGCCCGCGAGGGTCGTAAGGTCGGCGTGGGCCTAGTCTGCGCGGACCAATCGCCGACACTGGACGCATTCGGTGGCGCCGGGAACGAAGCCGACACCCTCCGGGCCTGCCTGCTGGCCGGAAACGGTGTGATCCTCCGCTCGGAGACTCGTAATGCCAAGATGGTATTCAACGTCGATATCTCTCCCCGGGCCTTCCCACGGCTTCCCGGATACGCATACCTCGCCCGACCCGATATCGACGCCCGATCCGCCCCGTTCCGTGGCTACTGCCTCGATGACGACATGTACAAAACCGCACCGGAACAGATCACCTGGCGGAGTCTGCCCCAGCGGCAGGCCAACGTCGCCGGGCCCTGCTACGCCCAGCGCCACGAGGTGGCAGCCGCCCAGATCGCCGCTGACGCCGAATTCCTGACCCTCGCTGACCGTGGCGAGATCAACTTCAGTGACCTCGACGCCCTCCTGGGGCTGGAGCCGCAGACACCCGGCACGACCACCATGCCCGCGGTCACGGCAACCTCGGACATCCACCCACCGGTGCACCACGTTGACCGCTTCTGGATCCCGGAGCCGATCAACTCCGCCGGACTCGCACCCGGCCAACAGAAAGTCCTCGACGCCATCGTTGACGGACACATCAGCCCCCGTGCGATCCGTCGCGCGACGCAGTACAGCGACAGCCAGATCTACAACCTGCTGGGAGACCTCCAGCGCCTCGGCCTGATCCGGCAGACCGGCCGTGGCCAGTACGCCGCAGCCGCCTAACCCAACCAAGCACCAGGAGGAGCCACCGATGCCCGACAACCACCAACCCGATGACGACACCACACCAATCCGCCGTATCCTCCGGCTCCTCCCAGGCTGGGTCACCGACCCGAGCACCCTGGCCGGAGCCGGCTTGGTCGCCGCGATGCTCGCGGCGTTGTCCGGCACGCTCCTGGTCCTCATTCTGGTGTGGAAACTCCTCGGAGCCGTCCTTTCCGGGATCGGCCACGCCGCAGCGGTGGCCGTAGACCTGAGCCAGGACAGCCCCCTCATCAAGGTCAGCGCCGATCCGATCCACACCTACATCACGGACCACGCTGGAGCACTCCCGGCCAGCGCTGACGACTTGCAGATGCTCTGGATCGTCACCGGCGCCACGCTGTTCTTCCTGGGCACCTTCGGGTCCTGGGCCGGCCGCGCCGGGTTCCTCGTCCACGGGGCCCTCACCGGCTTCATGGTCTGGTCCTCGACTCCGGCTACCGGCCGGTATCTGGCCGTGGGCGTCACCGTGCTCATCTGGTGTGTCCTGTCCTGCTCCGTCTTTGCCTTCGCGTTCAGGCCGCGGGGGCCGCACACCATCGTGATCCCCCAGCCGATCGCGGGTAGCACGGGCAATGGGGAGGAGGACGAGGAGGATCCGATTGATCGGCACTTCCATCAGATACTCGCCTGAGTGAATGTGAGGGCCCCCGGGGGCGTCCCCGGGGGCCCTCACCGTATCCAGGAGATCGGAGCGCGTCCGTGCGCGATCCGTCATAGACGACAACTGCGCCATAAGGCCGATAGGTGTATCGATGACACGCGTGATCCGCCATGATGGCGTATAGTCGAATGAGGTCAACACACACGAAAGGGATCAACTCATGCCCCAGCTCGGCCACATTTACGACCTCAACGAAGAGGGCGGGATCTGGTACATCACCATCGACGGACAGCCATTCCGGAACCAGATCTTCACTGATCACGCCACCGCCACCGCCGAACTCCGGCGTCTGACAACGATGAACAACCTCTGGACCGGGATATTCAAGGTCGAAACCGCGATCGCCGAGGCGTTCGCCGACCGCCCACTCCCCTACGGCGCGACCCTCCGCAACATGAACGAGGGGACCGACCAGCCCCCGCTCTGGATACTCTCAGAGCCCTACCGCAACGAGCCCGAGCGGATGGTCAGCCCCGACCCGACCGGGCACATCCAGCCCAACGTCTACGACAGACCCATGTACATCGAGGCCTGCGGGATCGCCGGGATCGACCCCGACGATGACGACGACATCACCGACGAACACAGCGACTCCGACGGCGGGTACTACATCCCCGACACCGTCACCCACGCCGACGCCCTCCGGATTCGCCTGGGGTACCGCCGGTATCTCGGCACCGCTGTTGAGCGCACAGCAGACGTCCGAAGGCGCCTCGCCAAACTGGAGGAGGCTGGGCTACGCCACGGCCCCCTGAGCCGTGAGCAGTACCTCGCCGCATGCGAAATCATGGATGCACAGGTCCTGTCCGACTGCATGGTTGGCACCATCGCCGGGGACAGGACCGACGAGACTCTTCCCACCGACCCCATCGCGCTGCACCTCGCCTGCCGCCGGTACGACGCCGGGCGGGCGGAATGACCACCACACCTGACAAAGGATGGCACCTGGTCACCGTGCACACCGTGGGACCGATCGTCACGATCGCTGATCTCATGCGGGTCACGGGGCTATCCCGGTGGACCGTCCGGGACATGCTGACCCTCTACGAGGTCCGAGCGCTACCCCGATATGACCCACGGGACGTTCTGAAGTTTCAGCGGCATCACATCCTCGCCGCGATCATGGAGATGCCCGGAAAGGGGGGTAAGCGATGATGACGCGCACGCACGCCATGACCGCGGTCACGGTCTGGCTCGCCGGAGACATCCTCACGCGAGCATCCGACTCCGGCCACCCCTACGCCGTGACCCTGGCCGGCGCTGCCATCGCCTGGGGCGCCGCGGTCATGCCGGACATCGACACACCTGATAGCCGGCTCGGACGCCGGCTGCCACGCCTCTCATCCGCCATCAGCGCGGTATGTGGCGGTCACCGTGGCGCTACCCACTGGGCGGTCACCGCTCTAGGGGCTGGTGTCGTGACCGGGCTCCTCGCCTGGTACCTCGATCCCTCGCTGTGGTGGGTGGGTCTCGCGGTGGCCACCGGGTGGGGCGTCCACCTGGCTGGTGACTGCTGCACCTACCGGGGTGTGCCGCTCTGGGGGCCGGTGTCACGTGCTCCGGTCCGTCTGCCCTACGGATGGCGGATAGCGTCCGCAGGGTGTGGTGAGCACCGGGTCTATGTGGTCGCTCGGGTGCTGGCCGTGGTGTTGTGGGTCCTGTCGTCCGCGTACGCTATCTGATCTCGATCATCACCCCACCGTGGCGCTATAGGTTGCATGCCTGTAGCGCCACATGTATGATTGGACACGACGCAGACATGACGCAGGAAGGATAAAGCTATGCAGATCACAGTTCCGCCAGGAGGAAGACGCTGTCGACGCTGCAACGGAACGGGCGAGTTCTCCCGTGTTCATGGCGTGTGCTTCAACTGCCAGGGAGCAGGATTCACCACCTCAGCTAACAGGGCCGGATCCAGCCCGGTTAGCCATGACCGCCGTATCGCCACCATCGACGCGATCCGGGCCTACGCGGCAAATCTCGATGGATTCCCCAACGGATCAATCGAAGCTGAAACGTCATGGGCACGTGCCCACCTTGAAAGCCACGCTCCTGATCGATTTGAGCGCCTCGTCTCGTCTGTCGAAGCTGGACGCGTCAAGGAGGTTGTCGGCGCTCTACGCGAGTACCACCGTCAGTGTGGTCACTAGATCGTGGCGCTATAGGTTGCATGCCTATAGCGCCACATGTATGATTGGACACGACGCAGACGCAACATAGGAGGTCGGAACCATGGACACGCCGCGATACAAGATCCAAGCATTCGACACCGAGAGCAATGAATTGCGGAGGGCCCTCACCTGGAACGTAGTGAGGGCCCTTGTCGCCGGTCGATGCGATCCATCCAGCCTACGCGCTGACCACCGATTCCACACCGGTTGCCGCCCAGTTGCAAAAACGGCCACCATCCTGATCTAACCACTCGGAGTAGTCGATGGATAGATTCAGGAGCTCCACCGGGCCGTCGGGCCGCCACCGGGCCACCACCGGGCCGCCGGGCCGCCACCGGGCCACCGCCGGCCGCCGGGCCGCCGCGGGACGGACTACCGCCGGCCGCCGGCCACCGCCGGCCGCCGGGCCGCCGCGGATCAGTCGCCAGTCCGCCGGTCACGTCCATTCTCTTGCTTGGCACGCCAGTACCGGAGCCCGAAGTGCACCGGTAGCCAGGCCGCTAGTCCGCCGATGGCTACGGCAGTGATCTCCGGTGGAACGTAGGTGACGATCAGATCCGTCCAGGGGACTGTCCCCGGGTCGTCATCCCAGCTGGCATAGACCTCGGCCGCGAGGGCTACTCCAGTGAGGGTGAGGAAGCCTGCGGTCCAGCGTCCACCTTTGATCATCGTAGATTCCCTTTCACTCGTTCGTGGTATCACTGCTTTTCCGTTATACAGAAGTGCTAGGATCGGGGTACGCGACAGTCTAGGAGGACAAGATGCACCACGTCAGATCATCCCCAGAAGTCATCAACGAAACCGAGTACAGGGCCGTCTTTGATACAGGTGACGGAACCGTCGTCATCGTGGCAGATAGTGACGGCACGACTCTTGCCGAATCCAACGGCGTCGGAGTCACAGAGTTCGGAGAGGCCGATGTCGCTATCGCGGCACTCGGCTACCGCACTACCAGCACCGGGTGGTGGGAGGCCTCCGGCAGCACATTCGTTGGCGAGTACAACAGATATGTCATACCGGCACCGGCCAAGGGTCGTCCCCCGGTCGGACCGATAGTGCCCGTGAGGATGCCTCATGATCTGTTGAACCGCATCGACGCCCACGCCACGCAGGCCGGCATGACGCGCTCGGCGGCTATCCGTCTAGCGTGTGATGTGACGTATCGGCAGCCGGACGTCTGCCTGTGCACCCTGGAGGTTGCCACTACGCGGGACGTCCTCCTGTCCATCTGCCGTACCGCGACTGGCGGTGAGATGCCGATCAGCGAGTCCGGGCGACTCGGACTGGAGATTACCGGTGGACCCGTCGCGATCGGGAACATCAAGGCGGAACTTGACCGCCGTGGAATCGAATCAATCCTGGAACGGTCCTGATCAAACGTCGAACCTGATGAAGGGGGCACAATGGTAACCATCTTTAAGGTGCAGATCGAGTTCAAGAGCAACGATGGGCAGACCTGGTATGCGTTAGAGTTTCCAGAGCGTGTCGAAGCCGAAGGGGAAACGGCTAAAGACGTCGCCGAGTGGACGGCGTCACACCAGAATCAGTCAGACGACGACTCCTGCGAATGGCGCGTCATGGTCTGGGAGGGTGATGACACGTGCGCCGATCCTGTCCATATCCTCCACGGATCCGGAAGATGATTTTGTGATGTCGAAAATTCTGGTATCATCAGAGAGAACGCACTAGCCGCATAACACACGACCATTGGAGCATCATGCCCACCATCACCATCACCATCTCCCTTATGGAAGATGCGATCACTCAACTTGATTTACTGCACAACACTGAGTCAGATGACCCACGTTCACCGGCGGAACGCGGTTTTACCATCTCCCGTCTAATCGATGACAGGATCGCCGAAGACAGGATAAGGCGAAGCCTGGCGGATCTCGCTGGCCGGCTGCCATCGCCCTATGACTTTCGGGACTTCTTCAAGGCCTTAGCCATTTACCCCAATGCGATTCTGATCCGAAACCGTGATCCGGAGGAGCAAAATCCAAACCCCTTTACCTGCTGCGAAGAAGATCGTAGCCCCATTCTCGTGGAGGAACCTAGCGAAGACGATCTCGGTAACGCCATCCTCGATGCGCACACTCTGATGGTGTGTGGCGGTGAACTATTCCATGTGCCGTGGCTTTATGACAAGCCACAATCACGCGATCCACAGGTACTCCAATGGATCAAAGATAATGTCGATAACGCCGACGGCTATGACTGGAGATCCATCGCAATGACCTGGGCCCTCCGCCAGGACGCAATGATCTTCGACGCCATGGTCATGATGCTCCGAGATGGACTCTACTGATGGGCGAAGAATCAAAGATGCCGCGCCGTGGTCGCCCCGCACTCGATGACCTTATGCGGGTCACGATCAGCATCCCAGCGACCTTGCACCAAGAACTACAGGCCGCCTCTACTCAGCTAGGAATCACCATGGCTGCGCTGATGCGCTCGGCCATGGTGGCCCGAATCGAATACCTACGGGAGCACTGTGGAATCAACACGACACCACCCACACCCATGACCACGCCGCCACCCGTGATCCCCACAATCGGGCGGATCGTGCACTACCGGAGTGCGGAGAAATCACGGTACCCCGCACCACGACCCGCGATCATCACCGACACCAGCGTGACAGCGGATGAGCGCAGGATCGAGGACGGCGCTATTCCCACCCTCGACTCCACCACCCACGTACACCTCTGGGTGTTCGACGCCGGACCAGGGACCGGCGGATTCTCCGCACTCAACGTCCCGCAGGGTGAACCCGGCGATCACGCGCCGGATGAGATCTGGTACTGGCCACCCAGGTAGCCAACCGACCCTCGCAGAGGCAATCACACCTCCACACCACGGCCCCCGGCGAGTGCGCCGGGGGCCGCGGTGTGTCCGGGTTACTTCCCGTCCAGCGAGCCGAGGACTGCCCGGATCCTGTCTTCCACACCAGCCAGGACACGCTCAGAGACGTCCCGGATGATGATCTCTCGATCTTCGTCCGACAGGGCCAGTTGCCCCGGGGGCCGACTGGCAGCGGCGAGGATCCGACCCAACGGGGAGCCGGCCGGTGGCACGTCAGCGGAGGCACCAGTCTCGCCAACGAGGAAGCCCCGGAGACGCTGAAGGTCCCCGAAATGGTCGCCGATGGTCCGGGGCGCATGCCCAGTCTGGGCGATGAGCCGGTCAGTCTGTTCCATATCGATCTCCGTTCCTTGTATTCCCGGTAGTGACCAGGGTGATGTCGAGTCCGCCCGCGAGTCCGCGACCACGGATAGGTGCAGATGGTTGGTGTGGGGGTCGTCGCCGTAGTAGGTGCGCCAGACCCACGGATCCGGGCCACCGGGACCGGACATGATCAGTTGGTTGGCGATGACGTAGCTGATCCGGTCATCCCTCCCTGCGGCCAGAGCATCGGTTAGCCGGTCGATGTCGCAGCCGGCGGCGGGGTCATGGGTGACGTCGAGGGCCCGCACGATCCCCCACCCGTCGGGGTTGTGATCGGACTGTACGGCCTGGTGCGCCTCATCCCCGATCGTCCCGTCACTGGCCCGGGAGCGCCCCGGATACAACCGGTCGATCTGATCCCGCAGGGTTAGCAGTGATCGGGCCACTCTCCAAGCCATGACTTCTCCTCCGCTTCGAACGTGTGTCTACTCGCATAGGGCATCGGCCGCGACGGGCACCGGTAGCGGATCCTCCCCCGCACGAATCACCCCATCACCAACTAGCGCACCAAGGCAGCGATACCACACCCACGCTGCCCGCAGATACCCCTCGTCTGTCGGGTGAATCCCGTCGCCTAGCAGCCGGTTCGGGATCGCGCGTGACCAGTGCACGATCGTGACCTGGCCGTAGGCCGCGACGGCGTCATGGAGACCGCGGTTGAATCGCTGCATGGAGATGCTGGCTATGTCCCGGTCGGTGCCGTACCGCACCGGGACCAGGTCGGCGATCAGGATCTCGACCGTCGGGTCCGTCGCGACGATGGTCTGGACGAGGAGTGCCATGCGCTGGAGCATGACTTCCCCGGACGCCCCTTGAAGAGCGTCGTTGATTCCGGCGTGGACCAGGACAACGTCCGGGTCCTGGGTGCGGATCCATCCGGCTACCTGGCCGGTTAGCTGGTCGATCCGCCACCCAGAGTGCCCCTCGTGGTGGCGGTTGGGCTGCTGGCCGGATTCCTGGCTCCCGACCCATTCAGCCGGCCAGTGCTCTACGTCGGTGAGGTACCGGGCGAGGTGCCACCGGTACCCGTCACCGGTACTGGAGCCTTCTCCGGCGGTGACGGAGTCCCCGAGCGGCATGATTCGGATTTGGGATAGCCCGGAGATGTCTCCGGAGGTGTCTCCGCTGTTGGCGAGGGAGGTCCCTCCCACGGCGATGATGGCGACGCTAGCTGCGACGTAGGCGAGTGTTCTCGATGACCACATGATCCGATCATGACACCAGGTGTGGGTAAATCCCATCTTCGGGGCTGGCCATTTTCCCCGGCGGCAGCGCTAGCGCTGTATGCTAGTGGTGTCGACATCATCGAACAGGAGAAGCCACTATGGCTATGACGCAGGTAGGCACCTGGGAACTAGTGGATCCCGCGAGCACAACACCGGAAGGGACCATCCAGGCGGCAATGTTGATGAGTGAGGATCTCTTCAACATTGCTCTAGATTCCGGCGCCATTCACCACATGGGCAAGGCCCTCTATGACTTCGTCAATGAGCAGCTTCCCGCGCACATTGAACTACGCGACAACGCAAACCCCGCGTTCTTCACCGATGGAACCGCCAGCAAGCAGTCCGTGATGGCTGACATTCATGACGCCATTGCAGAAGCGGATCTGTCTTTCAACATCGAGTTGATTGTCCGGCGGTGGGACCCGGAAGACTGTTGGTATGAACTTCATGTCACGGATCAAAGTATCATCGACTTCCTGACCGATCCCGTTGGAGACCTGAGTGGCAACGGGTATAGAACACGGCAGGAAGACGGGATCGTATTGTTCCGGGGAGACGCCATCCAATACCTTCGGAACAATAGATCACCTGACGATGATATGTACATCGAAGTGAAAGTCAGGGGAGGATATGTCATGTGGATCGCCGGTATCGGCCGGCCCCTCACGCAGAGGCCAATGTACTGATGGTGAATCACGTCGCGGAAATTCTGACCATCGCTGATGCGGCTGAGTATCTCGGTATCAAGTCATCGACGCTCCGCGCCTACATGACCCGCGGCAAGCCGACGTGCGATCCTTTCCCCGCGCCGGATGGCACCAACGGTGTCCGTGGGCACTGGTGGCTCCGGGAGACGGTCGAAGACTGGGCAGCCCGCCGCGATGCGCGGCTAGGTCGCACCACGTAGCGCCTAGGTGGCTGAGGCCCCCACCCTATTCCCGGTGGGGGCCTCAGCCATGTCACGGCACTGCTGGAGCGGCAACGATCGCACTAGCCAGGAACGGGCATTCCCACACCTCGAAAACAAATGGCATAGTTGCGGCACCTGACATGTCATAGGCGGTTCCACCGACGCAGTTCGTCACGACAAGGAGACTGATCGACGTTTCGGCGGCTGCTGTGATGAAGATGAAGTCGGGCTGATAGGTCACACCCTCACCCGTAGCGCGTTGTTGTTTCCGGGGCCCGGTGTAAATCGCGATGCCATCCGAGGCGCGGGTGATGTTGCACAAAAACTCTGGATTTGCCGCCGCCCCGGAAGATAGCTTTATGGTCGCCCGGACGCGGTATGGCGTGCTGGCCTTAACAGTGAATGATCCGCTGGTGTACGCGGTTTTGACTCCCGTCGCTCCGGTCAGCACGTTCCCGGCCGTGCGCATTGCGATGTGCATGGGATGTTCTACTGCCGTCTGCCAGGCCGCCCCACCGGGGGCGGAGGAGTTGTAGGCCGTGGTCTTTACACCGTAGGTACTTCCTGTGATCGTGGAGAGTTGCCCGTTGACGGGTACGGTGATACCGGAGTTTCGGGCGGACTCTGATGCCCACGGGTGGGTGACCTTGTCTCTGACTCCGTTACCCCACGTCGCGGTAATGATCGTCCCAGCAACAACGGTGTCATACGACATTAGGGGGTCCTCTCCGTCCGGAAGATCCGATTTCCGGCGGAGTCGGCGGAGCTGGGAATCGGATCATGATCTAGATTGATGGTGGTCGCGCGATAGCAGATCCCGGACAGTCCGAGGGCGACGCTAACCGCCGCCTGGACGGTCTCCCCGAGCAGGAAGGCATCTCGGCGGTCGGTGGCGTGTCCGGCGCCGACGCTACATTCCAGGGCCGTGGGATCGGTGGTGCCCACCATGACCGCCCACCGGTAGCCAGGCGGATAGGTGGGATGCTCAGTGGTGTTTATCGGATGCACCACAAGAGTTACTGTCTGTATGTTCATGGATCGCCCTTTCCTATCAGAAGAACCAGCGCGCACCGTTGGGATCATCCTCGTCCGCCCCCCACAAGCCAACATCCCACCGGGACAGGGCATAGGGCCGGTACATCCCCGCGGGAGCGTAGGTGTACTTGACGGTGACATCCCCATCACTAATGTCCCAGCTGATGCCCATGACGAAGCACTCTCGACTGATCGTGTGGGCGTACGCGGATGGCGGCCGGATCACCACCGAGTGGAGATCCAACATCTGAGAGTCGAGGATTTCGTGGAGGACTCCGGGGACGCAGAATGGCTTGGCAGTCAATGTCTCCACGGAGATCTCAGGTGGCGTCCGGACCGTCGCCCACTGCGCCAGAGTCAGGACGTCCGAGTCAAACTCGCAGAGGAGTTTGTCAGCCCAGCTGGAATCGTCAGCATAGGGACCGTAAAGGGCGATGGAGGCTTCATCGCGGTGTAGCTGCTGGGTCCCGCCAATGCGGGTGTACGCCGCAATGTTGATCAGATTGTCCAGGGTGAAGGGTGAGGTGCTGACCTCCGTTCCGGGCACCTCGGTTCCCCCGCCGTCGCCCCACGTGATCTGTGGGGTGATCGACCGGGGCCGCTCACCGAGGGCGTACCGCCCGCGGCCTATGAGCGTCCCTGCCGCGTCAACGTGGATGGTGCCACCCTCACTCGCTACGGTGTCCGTGAGCTCCTCCTCGGGCTTGGCAGACAGGTCGGTTGCCTGGAGGGTCACCATGCCCTCATCGAGATCAGTGCTGCCGATGTAGCCGGCCGCCATGAGGATCCGGGATACCCGGGCCCCGAATCTCTCCCCTGCTCCGACGGGTGTGACCGCGGCGAGTGCGGGCAGGGTGCAGATATCACGCCACGGATCGCAGCAGTCGATCGTGACGATCGCGTCTCCGGTGCGTGGCCCGTACATCTGGAATCCCTCGATCCATGCGGGGGTGATCCGCCCGTAGAAGAGGGGATAGGTGGTTCCACCGTGGGTGAGGGTGGCCCGGATGTGCCGGCCTGGAATCAGTTGGGTGATCCCGCCGGGGGCGTAGGGGCCAGCGAGGTTGGAGGGCGAGAACCGGCCGTCAACGTTGTTGAGGACCACGGTGCACGTGCCGGTCCTCCATGTCATCCAGTCGTCGGCGAAGGACCGGGACGTTTTGATGGACCGGACGTAGTCAGAGACGTCTGTCCAGATCTCGTCGGGCCCCCAGGTGCTGGTGTCCCAGCGGGCCACGTCCCAGATGGCGTAGTCAGTAGAGGTGGTGGCAAGGGCGATCTCAACGGTGAGATGGAGATCAGGGTTGGGGCAGACGAGACTGCCGAGGGCGAGGCTCATCGCCTCCACCTCGTTCCGTTGGCGCTCTCGTAGGTGCGGATCGCGTCCATGACGAGAGTGGCTGACTGCCGCGGGTCGAGGGATTGGACGGTGAGGTTGATGGTGGTGGTTGTGGGCTGGCCGGCTTCGGCTTCTGGTCGTGTCATGGTGGGCATTCTGAGGGTGGGCGGAGTGGGGATGAGGGTGGAGAGGGCGAGTTCAGCGGCCTGGTCAGCCATGGCGCGGAGATCGGGGATGGCGCTATTGATGCCTTCCGATAGCATGGTGATGATCTTAGTTCCGGCGATGGTGGGATCACCACTCCCGGACAGGGGACCGGTCTTCGCCGGGCTAAATGGGAAGAAGTCTCGGATACTCTTGGCGGCGGAGGAGACCGTTGACCGGAGTTCCCCGAGCCGACTCGTGAAGCCGTTGATCAATCCGCTAATGATATTCGATCCGGCGTTGTAGAGGAGGTTCCCCAGATTCCCGATGGCGTTGAGGATCGAGCCGGGCAGATTCCGCACGGTATCGATTATCGAACTGATCCGAGAACGGACAGCATCAACCAGTGACTGGAAGTAGCCACTGACGTTGTTGACAAAATTCGTGAATCCGGCCGCTCCTTGCTCAACTCCGGCAACGGCGTTCCGCACCGCGTTGACGATACCATTGAAGATCGATACAGCCATATTCCATAGCCACGTGAATCCGGCGACAATGGCATCAACGACCATTTGGACCACGGCGCCCATCGTGGTAAAGATGGCACCAATCAAGGCACCGATCATCTGGATGCCCGACCACAGCCACAGGAATGCACCGACAATGGCGTTGACAACAGATTGAGCGATACCACCCAGCCAGGAGAAAGCCGCTCCAATCGCCGAAAACACCATCTGGACTCCTGACCACAGCCATAGGAACGCCCCGACAATGGCGTTGATGATCCCCTGAGCGATGCCACCCAGCCAGGAGAAAACCGCGCCGATCGCAGAGACCACCGGCTGAATGACTCCCCATAGCCAGGTGAAAGCCGCTCCGAACGCGTCAAGGACAGGCTTGACCACGGCAGTCCACACTACGCTGATACCCGCACCGATCGCGGAGAATACGGCTTGCAGGATTCCCCAAAGCACCTGTGCCCCGGCCGCTAGGATTTCGAATCCTAGCCTGAAAAGATCAAAGACGATCGAGATGACACCGCTCCAGATCGTCATGAGCAGATTGCCGATCGCAGAGAAGATCGGCCCGAAGACGTTTCCAAACCAGGTGACGATCGCGATGATCCCATTGACAGCCGGCATAATTCCGTTCTGCCATACCCAGAGAAAAGCATCCGCGATCGTCCGGACCACAGACACAATCGCGGATATCACCGTCCGGATCGCGCCCCACACCCAAACAAAGGCATCGATGATAGTTCGGACCACAGACACAATCGCGGATACCACCATCTGGATCGCGCCCCATAGCCAGGTGAAGGCAGCGGCGATCCCATTTCCGGCGGGAACGATCCCGTTCTGCCACACCCAGATGAGAGCCTCGGCAATCGTTGCGATGACCGTCGCGATCGCCATGATTACAGGCTGAATGACCCCCCATAGCCAGGTGATCACTCCGACGAATCCCTGAATGATCGTCCCGATCGCGGAGAACACCACGCTGATCACTGACCACAACACCCGCACAACCGCAATGATCGCCGTGAATACTACACTAAGCACCGACCATAGAACCTTGACCACACCAATGACGATCGAGATCGCCGCTCCGATAACCGCACCCAGAATCGTCCATACGGGCTGGAGCCGCATCACCACATCAATGATCGTCGTCCAGGCCGACACGAGGATCCGGAATAGTGGAATCGCCACCTGCACGATCACCCACGTGATCACCCGCGCCACTCCGGACAGCACAGCCATGACACCACTGAAGATCGTGGTTGCGACACCACCAAGCCACGTGATGACGCTCGCGGCAGTCCGCATGACCGTATCGCCGTTGCCAGCCCACCACGACCGGACGGCCAGCGCCACCCGGCTGAACACTCCCACGATCTGTGCGAGCACCGGTTGGAGGGTGCCTGTCCAGAATCCGGCGATCACCCCACCCGCCTGCTGAAGGGTAGCGCCGATCCCCTGCAGCGCAGGCCGGATCGCACTCTGCCACACCCGTTGGAACGCCGCGCCGATCGCAGCGAGAACGGGCTGTGCCTGCCGCCATAGCCCGGCGATCGCCCCACCGGCAGCAACGGCCCGATCCGATAGCCAGGCCATGGCCTTCTGGGCGACACCACCGAGCCAGGTGAACGCGGCCCCTACCGCCGCCATGGCCTGCTGAACGAGACCACGGAACGTCGCACTCCTTTGGTAGGCAATGGTCAACGCGGTGGCGAGGGCGATGATTCCGGCGACGGCCCAGGCGATAGGGCCACCCATCCCAGCCAGGGATGGGACTAGGCGGACGAGGAGGGCCCCAAATTTCCGGACCACCATGATCCCGCTACCAATCATCGCGATCATGCGACCCGTGATCGCAAGGAATGGGCCGATGGACGCGACCACCAGAGCGACCACCGACGCGATGCGGAGGAACGTCGGGGACGTCGTCGATAGGTTCGTGACGACGTCCTTGACCTTCTTCACGATACGGGTCATAACCGCGAGGAGCCCCGCATCGCCAATCGCGATCATCAAACTCTCGGCGGCGGACTTCAGCTCCTCCATCGACCCTTTGAGGCCCTCCATTTGGGTCTTCGCGACCCGCTGTGCGGTGCCCCCCGCATTCTTCAGCTCCGCATCAAGACCCGCGATCGCCCCAGATCCCTGGCTGAGGAGGGCCAGCATGTCTGGGCCAGCATCCAACCCGAAGATCGTCATCATGTCGGAGGTGTCAGCACCCGCCCGCTCCAGCTGGCGGAAGATGTCGGTGAGTGACCGCATCTTGCCGCCGGAGTCTGTGACTGAGACGCCTAGCTCGGTGAGTTTCGCGGCGACGGCACCCGTCGGCCGGAGGAGCCTGGCAATCGACGTGGAGAGCGCCCGGCCAGCCATGGTCCCTTTGATGCCCGCGTTGCCGAGGATACCGACCGCAGCCGCGGTCTCGGTGAAGGAGAGACCGGCGCTCCGCGCGGTTGGCCCAACGTACTTGAATGACTCACCTAGGGTGCTCATGGTCGTTGCCGTTGACAGAGACGTCCTGGTGAGGATGTCGTTGACCGCCGTGAGGTCAGTCGCAGCGAGACCGAATCCATTCAGTACGCTCGACGCGATTCCGGCGGCTTCCGCGAGGCCGATGGAGCCCGCGGCAGCCATGTCCAGGACACCGGGAAGTGCACCCATGATCTGCTGGGTGTCGAAACCGGCCGTGGCCAACTCGTTCATCGCGAACGCCGCATCGGTCGCGGAGAACTTCGTCTTCGCCCCTAGCTCGATGGCTAGGTCCCGGAGGCCGGTGAACGCGGGACCCGTCGATTCCGTGACGGCTTTGACCCGATTCATCGCAGATTCGAAGTCACTAGCGGTTCGGATGGTCGTTGCCCCTGCCGCGGCAACCGGGAGGCTGATCATCATCGACAGTTGGTCGCCGACGGTAGCCATCTGCCGGCCGGCCGACGCGAATGAAGCTGCCATGGCCTGTCCGGCCCGGCTAGACGCCTGTGCGACGCCATCGAAGGCCGCGCCGGCCGACGGGCCAAGCCGCTGGAACTCGCGGTTCGCGGCGCTGACCCCGCTCCGGACCCCCGCTGAGATCTGGTTTGAGATCTGGTCCATGTTGACCGTGACACCGCGAAGGGCCGCGTTCAGATCCTTCTGGAAGGACGCCGCGAAGCGGGCGAAGTCCGCGACGACCTCAACCGATGCCTGCCCAGATTTCGCCATAGCCTGATCATGTTCTGGTGCGCGGCCACGAGGAAAGATCTAGGTATTGTCATCCCGTGGATATGACAACTCCCCTGGTCGACCTCGGCGCGGCACAGATCAGTCGTGACACCAGTGGCATGGTCACCATCGACGATCCCGGGTCCCCACTCCTCGTCCGCGTCCGAACTGACACCAGCACCGAACCGGCGAGGATCACCGAGCTAACCGTGGTCGCCCGGCACCCGACGGGGAGGATCAGCGCGGCCGGCCTAGCCCGGCTACCACTCCTCCAGATACGGCACGTCGCGGTCGCGACGGGAACCCATCCGAACGATGTGCTATGGCATGCTCGGGCGACTCCGAAACCGGTGGGGTGCCGGTCATGGCCACCGGCCCACTGGGATGAGGTCCTTGACGTCTATGACTGGGCCGTCGCTACCGGCCGACGTGGCGGCGGATCACAAGCCATAGCGGATATGTGGCATATCGCCAGAAACCCCACGGCCTACCGTTGGATCAAACGGGCCATGGAGGCTACCGGTAGGCCACTCCGGGATCATCCCGTAGCGCCACGCTGACGCATCATCGCCTCGAATCCCGAGCCCTTGTCGCCCTGTGCGGCCTGGCGCTCCGCGATGCTTAGCCCCGGTGGTGGCGCCATGACCTCTCTATCGATCTTAGCGCGTTGCTTCTTGTCGGCATCCCGCGTGAATATCCGGTACGCTGCGAAAACGAATCCACCAAGACTCACCGTGGTAGCGTCAACACCACTGATAGCCATTTCGCCAATGACATCCGGCACACCTATCGCGGACTGGACAAGTCGAACCGCCGCCCACCACGGAACACCCGACGCCACCCCGATAGCACTCCGGGCCGCGGTGAGGCAATCCTGATGGCTGATCGTCCCAGTGAGAAGCCCGGAACTCACTGCCTCCGTGCTATCTGCATCAAGAAGTCCCGGGACCACACCAAACAGGTCCCCATCGACAATGGGGATGACCCACCGAATCGCGGGAAGCGGAGCGATGCGGCAGGTCATCCCCTGCAGAGTCACAGTGACTGGCCAGATCTTGAGTGCTGCGACTCCGTTGCCCTTCACGGTGCTCTACTCGGCCTCGATATCCAATGCCGCGCCACCGGCTACGACTGCCGCGCCAGAGGATCGGCGCTGAGCGCGGCGCTCGGCGCGGTTCCCCTGCTGCTGGTTCGCCACGCGGAGTGCGTCCATGGCCGCACTGATCAGTGGGATCGTGTCGGACAGAGCAACACTCCCCTTGATCATGTCTTCGACGAGTCTCTCTCTATCGTCTGGATTGACCAGGATGGTCAGCACCGCGGCGAAGGCCATGTTCGTGAGGCGGAGAG
This sequence comes from Geomonas sp., assembly GCF_056994735.1. NCBI lineage: Bacteria > Pseudomonadati > Thermodesulfobacteriota > Desulfuromonadia > Geobacterales > Geobacteraceae > Geomonas > Geomonas sp. Next base: position 22,800 of record NZ_JBXKJL010000518.1, on the reverse strand, counting down.
CCCGTTCCCCACTGATCGTGCTGGCACCACCAGCCGTAGCCGTGTTGAACATCTCCATCAGCTGCTGCATACCGAGGACTTGGTCTGTGGTCATCATGCGGACCTCGACCTCACGGCCCATGAACGACACGAAAGCGTTAGCTAGGGCCTCCTGCTCGTCCCCGGTGGCAGGGGTTGCGGCTTCCACCTCTGCGTGCGTGGTGGGTGTGGCAGGGGTTTCGGTGCTCTGGGCTGCCCCGGACAGTAACGCGTCGGGATCGACGCCCTTCTCCCGTAGCGCGTCCCGGAGGATGTCCATTTCGCTATCCATCGTTCCCTCTACTCAGACCCTATTATCGGAGGCCACGTAGGCCCCCTCCTGATCTATTCGGAGACTACCGTACGTGTGAACCGAAATCCGTTCCGCGTAGCGACACGGTCAGCGGCATTGGCCAGCCACGGATTAGCGGGAATCTTCGATCCGGGATGGTTCACTGATCTCACGATGACGGTTTTCCCGCCCATCGTGAACATCAGCGCCTTCTTCTTCCTAGCTCGGATCTTGTGTGGAGGGGTGGTCGCTCCGTCATGGACGGCTGCCGCGTACTTCGCCCGGTTGGTGACGACCCCATTCACTCTCGTCTTCAGGGTCGCTACGCCCATCCCGTGCTGGCCACGGAGGAACCCGGTGCGGACGGGGGCATCAACCGTCGCCTGGTTCACGATCTGCCTACACATGTCCGTGACCAAGATGAGTCCGAATCCGGCGGCGGTTGCCATGGCACCGGGCCGGTCCACGGTCCCCTTGATCTTCTTCACCCGAATAGTGATCATTGTGGTTCGACGTCCGGGAACTCAACCTCCAGGAACCCGATCTCAATCAGACCGGCGATCCGATCCGTGATCGGGATCCGTAGGTGCTGACCAGCGAATACCGCGTCGTGAGACACCATCACGACCACCGGTAGGAGCCCGTCCGGCCCGACGCACTCCCTGAGGATCTCCAGCCGATCGCCAGCCGGGAACGACGAGGACACCGGCACCGATGTCGGCACCGGTGGTGGGGATGGCGGTACGGTCCGGCCGGCACCGGACGTTGGCGGACGGCGCGGTTTCGTGGTCATAGTGTCGAGCTCCCTTGGCAGTCGCAGGCTGAACCGCTGATGGTGACTAGGTAGGCGACACCGACACAACCGCCCTCGGTGGTCAGCGGCCGCCCCTCCTCCTGGAGGACTAGCGCGTCGTACTCGTGGCTGGCCGCGTAGCAGCACACGGCGCGCCGGATCGCGGCCCCATCGTCGTAGATCCCGAGTGTCGTGTCCGTCCATTCATCGCAGGTGGGAAGGGCCTCGGGCTCCGCCGTCGGGGCGCACCGTACGGCCCCCAGCTCGAACTGGAGTGCCCACCGGGTCACACCGCATGGTGTTGCCTGGTCATCGGAGGCTGGGAACGTGTTCTGGCCGGATGGGTAGGCACGGACCCACCTCACCCACATGAGACCTGAGCAGCATTCATCATCAACTTGGGAGATCAACAGTTCGACTCGGTCCCCGGGCCGGAGGCACACGACCCGCGGTGCCGCTGGCGGGTTGGGGATCTTCTCAGCCTCAATGGTGAGACAGGCGACGAGGTCCGCGGCAACCGGGGCGATCAGCGGATCAGTCGTGGTCATGACAGGACCCTCGGGGGTACCGCGTCGGGGCTCCATATGATCGATGCCATGGGTCGGCTACGGGGATTCTCCATGGCAATGATCATGTCAACTTCGGGGATCCCTGTCCGGGCCTGCCCCGGCTCCGTGGACAGCTCCTCCACTACGGCCTCGACACCCTGTCGACTCAGCGACCGGAGCCGGCGAGGGAGCGCGCACGCACCACTCCCGACACAGGCTTTCGCCCACTCGCAGGCGAGGCGCTCCGTCGCCTTCTGGACATGGGCGGGAATCGCTACCCCCTTCTTGTACTCGACCTGAAGGGACGGCGGGTCCTGGGTCGAGTAGTTGGTGCAGGTGGGCCAGCACACCCCATCGGTTCGGACGAGGATGTGACCGTTCATCACCTGGTAGGAAGCCGCCGGGAGAACTACGCCACCTATCGTGACCTCGGTGATCCCGGCGGTACTGGTAGGTCCCTCCAGATCCAGTTCGCATCCGGAGCAGCAGCCGGCATCATCATCCTGCCCGGTGCAGCCGTTGTACCACTGGCCCTGGTGGATGTAGGCCGCCCCGTAGTCAGGATGGTCAACCGGATAGGTCTGGTACTCCCGGAGCAGGGCCGGCCTCACGCAGGGCTGCACGACCACGTCACACTGCCCATAGCGTCGAGCCGTCGCCATCCACATGAATCCGATGGCGAGCGCGGATGCGGTCTCCCGGACCTCGGGCGTGTAGGCGTCCCAGCAGGAGCCGCACCCGCACTTGACGATTTCCCAACCGCAGGGTTCGGACATGGCCCCTCCTAAAGATCAATGACGGTGACGGGACCGTACAATGCCGTACGGTAGGCCGTCCCGACACCAGCGTCCACCCGCCACCACCGGCTGTAGGGCTCGGTCAGGGCGGCGGCGGGAATGTACGCTCTGGCCACGATCTGGCTTGCCGTCTGGGACGTGATCACCATCTGCGCCGGATTCGTGGTGCTGAGGATCAGCGACGTCGAGGCGTTGTCGGCTGTGCACCGGTCCGGCTTCAAGACCAGACGTAGGACTGTGACCAGCGTCAGATCGTCGGTGGCCACGGTCCGCGTGATCGTGACCGTGACCGTCTCGGCGTTGCCCTGGCTCAGGGTGATCGGGACTAGGGCAGGCATGACCCCTCCACGGTGGCAGTACCTGACAGGGTGTGGTGGACGGCGCTACCGGTGATGGTGGCGACGGTGGCGGTTCCGCACAGGGCCGGCAGAGGAGTGAGCACCATGACCGGGGATCCGACCGTGGTGGTGGCCATGGGCCGGGCGGGAAGGACCGTGGTGCCTAGGGACATGGCCGGTGCTCCCACTGCCGCGGACGCTGCCACGGTCACGGGGCTGATGGTGGTGCCCAGGGACATGGCCGGTACTCCCACTGCCGCGGACGCTACCGCGGTCGCGGGAGTGACGGGTGTGATGTTGACGTTGTCCCACTCGGCGTAGTCATTGGTCCCGCCGTCGCGGGCACAGTCGATGAGGACGCCGACGGCATCCGTGGAGACCCAAGCTGGAGCGGGCGTCAGGGTCCGGCGGGTTGCCCATGATATCCCGTCCGGACTCGTGTCCCAGTCGACCGCTCCAGCGTTATGGCGAATCCTAAGCCACCGGTGGGTGCCGGGGACATAGGTTAGGTATACGGCGCTCGGATCGGAGAACGCGACCCGCGAGGTGAGGGCCAGGAGACCGCTCGCGGAGTCGTACAGGATCGATAGATACGTCCCTGATGTCGCGGACAGCACAGCCAGCTGACACCACGCCGAGGTCGCGCCCGACGCGACCGGGACGGTGACCAGTTCCGCGTACACTTGGCTGCTGGCGATCGTCCAGGTGTCGCCCCCACCCGGCGAGACGGACTGGAAACCGGCGTACTGCGGGACCCCGGCGAGGTGGGAGCAGGGGACCCGGGCCCGCCCGGAGGCGAGGGACACACCGCCGTAGTTGGCGTTCCATCGGGCGTCGGCCGCCTCGAAACGATCCTGGAAGGTGCTGGTGCTGATGGCGACCATCAGGGTGTCCAGTCCACCGCGAACATGCCACTCAAGGGCCATTGGATCGTGAAGGCCCCTGCGACGGTGGAGTAATCCGCCCCGAAGTTGATCAAACAGATGGCGTTGTTGCCGGCCAGGGCATCGGCGTAGAACAGGGCACATCGCGCGTTGCTGATGGTGGAGGCCGCCCAGGTGGTGTCATCAAGATCAAATGTCATGGTGCCGGACGCGCCGGCCAGTGTGGGCCCGGTGATCGTGGTCCCCCCGGCCGCGTAGCCGGCACCGGTGACCTCGTTCGCCGCGAACACGCCGAGACCGTAGCCCGCACCAGCGGCATCAAAATTCGGGGTGATGGAGTTGGTGAACATCGCGACGCGGTTGGTGAGCAGGGACAGGTCCACGGCGGTTTGCGGGGCGCCGAGCGCATCGATGAACGTAGAGACAAACAGCCCGGAGGCAGTGACGGGCATGGCTAGCTCCTGGTGGTGGCGGTGACGGTGGCCGCTCTGATCGTGACGTCCTGGTGGTCGGCGTACTCGGTGGTGGTGTTGCCTAGGTCATCGGTGACGGCTTGGTAGCGTCGCCCCCGCTGGTCGCGTCCTTCGGTGACGCGGGATGGGCGGGATCCGATGATCCCCAGTGTTCTGATCTTGTCACTGAACTCGCTCATATCAACCCACTCCCATCTAGAATGACGTCAATGGAACATACTTCCACGTGTTGGTCGCAACACACACATATAGGTATGATGCGTCATACAGGATCTGACCAGCGGTCCCCGGAGCGCTCCCCGAAGCCGGCGTTCCTGAAGTAATCGACGTCGCGGTCCCATACGCCGCATGCTGAGCGGCGGTCAGATGGTAGTACTGACTCGTCGTTCCACCCTGCGGAGACAGCAGATCGTTGTGGACTTTGGCCATACTGGCCTGTCCGAAAATATACGATGACGCATTGAGAAGCGATCCGGGAGAAGCGCCATTCCGCAGGTAGTTGATCCGACCAACGAGAATGCAGAACGCGCTAACAATCGGGGGTGGAGTACGGACCAGAGACGCCTCAACCTGGGCAAGAGTGGTGTACGTTCCAACGTCGGCGAGCGTGACGTGCAGATCTCCCGTAGCGACGTTTCGATAGACGTTATTTACGGTGTAGCGTCCGGCTGCGAGTTCAACCAGTCCACTGGTTGGATCATCGTAGTAGAGATTCACTGCTTCCGTTATCGTGGTGCTCGTCCAGTTACCCGCTGAGTGATACCACAGATATGTCGTGGCCGATCCACTATTGACTGCTGGCAGGGATAGGCGGTTGATACCGAACCATGCCGTACCGGAGTCAACATAGATCGTCCGTGGTGTTGATGTCACCGAGAGCGTCAGTCCGGCCTCGCGGACGAATGGCGCGATTCTGATGGAACGGTCGACGGTTCGGGCTGGTGCCCCACGGGCGATCCCACCATAGGACAGGGTGTACCGGATGGATCCCGAGCTCATGGCGACGATGGCGACCGGTACTGCGCTGGACATGTTGATCGTGTCTCGCGTCAGGGTTGCCGCGTAGATGGGTGATCCAGAGTTCCAGTCGACATAGATGAAATTGATATCGTCATCCGTGACGGCAAGCGCTGAAGCCGCAGGGACGGTAAAGCGGTACAGTTTCCCGTCTCCACCCCATGCGCTATCTGATCGTATGAGGACATCGCAGGTAGCCACGGATATGGCTGATCCCGTGGCGTCGGTGATGGCAGGATCCGTGAGCGGGCCGTCTGTGACGGTGATATTTCCCGCGTAGATCAGATATGATCCAAGGTCAACGTTGGTGCCAGATGTGATAGCGGTATTGACAGTGGCGAGTTGCGCGCTAGTCAGGTGGTAATACTCTCCCACCGCACCACCCTGGAGCCCGGAAAGATCGGCATGGTTGGAGACGGCAGCCTGGTTGAATGTCGTCGTAACGACGTTCTGGATTGCCGTTGCGGTACTGGCGTTTTTCTGGATGATGATCCTGCCGCATAGGACATAAAACGCGGCCACCATTTCGGGGACGGTGGGGAGTGTGGAGGCCTCGGCCTGGGCGAGGGTGTAGTCACCAGTCCCGAGGACGATGTCGATTTCGCTGCTGACAAGGCTCCGGAAAATCCAGCACACGGCGTAGCGGTTTGCCGTCAGTGTGACAAGGTTGGTGCCATTGTCATACTGCGTATTGTTATATTGTGTGATGGATGTTTTTGTCCATGTCCCACCGGAGTGATACCACAGCTCCATGGTGGCTCCACCGACGCCATTGGTGATCGCACTGGTGGTGATCCTTCGACATCCGAACCAGGAAGCCCCACTTCCCACGGTCACCACGCGGGTCGCGGACTCAGAGAGAGCTAGCCCGGTTTCCCGCTCGATCCCGCCGCGCCCCCGGGTCTTCAGGACCCGATCCTGGTTGCGGACAGCGGCACCTTTCGCGAGGTAGCCGTACATCAGCTGATACTCGATGGTCCCAGTGTCCATGCCGATCCGGGCCACGGGCAGGATCGTGGACATGTTGATCACGTAGCGGTCGGTGGTGGCCGCGTAGATCGGTGATCCACTATTCCAGATCACATAGATATAGTTGACCGTATTGTCCGTGACGGCCAGGCTCGACGTTGCGGGGACCGTCATGCGGTATAGCCGCTCGTCGCCGCCCCACGCGACATCCGAGCGAATCAGCACTTCGCAGGATGTGATCGCGACGGCGGACCCGGCGGCATCAGTGATCACAGGGTCCGTGACCACGCCTTCAGTGAAGGGCCCGTTGTTGGCGTAGAGAGAGTGCGCGCCGAGGTCCACGGTGCTGGTGGCCCCGGTGTAGGGGACCAGCCCGGTGGGTGTTGATCCGATCGTCGCCAGCTGGGCGGCGGTCAGGTGGTAGTACTCGCCGGCTGTTCCGCCCTGGATGCCGTCGAGGTCGTTGTGGTCGAGGACGGGCGAGGTCTCGAATTTTTCCGATTCGCGGTTATCAATCCTGTATGCGGTACTCGCACCCTTTTGAACGATGATCCGCCCGCACAGGTAGTAGAACTCGTCGATCCAATGCGGCGCCGCCGGGACCGCTGACTCGATAGCGGCGGGGGCTAGGTAGTCCCCCTCCCCCAGCATGATGATGATCTCAGGCCCGGCGAATGATCGGTAAATCCAGTTAACGCCATAATGGTTATTCGTCAGGGTTACGAGATTCGTCCCGTTGTCCCACTGCGTATTATTGTATTGCGTTATTGATGTTTTTGTCCACACGCCTCCGGTATGGTGGAGCAGGTACGACGTCACACCAATACCACCCGTCGAGATCGCGGGAAGCGTCAGGTATTTCAACACAAACCAGGCCGTACCAGCCGCAACGTTCACAATACGGGTAGCGGACTCCGTCAGCGTCAAGCCCGACTCGGCAACACCGCCAACCGGATCCGTGACCCGCACTTCCCGTAGCAGCCACCGAATCGCCGCTGACCGGCCCATGTAGCCAAACGACATCTGCGCGTATACCGCACCGCTCTCCACCAGGAGCCGCGCGACCGGAAGGGTGTTGGACAGATTCAAGATTGATCTGTCCGTGGTCATGGCATAGATCGGCGATCCGGCGTTCCACGTGACGTATAGGTGGTTCACGGTGTTGTCGGTGATCGGCAGCGTTGCCGCTGGCACCGTGGCCCGATACAGCCACCCATCGGCACCGTAGGTCGCGTCCGAGCGGATCAGGCAGTCCACGCTCGTGACCGACACCTGGAGGCCCCCGAGGTCAGTGACGCTTGGATCGGCTAGGGTCCCCTCGTTGACGTTGACGTTCTCCACCCGGAGCGATCTGGCTCCGAGGTCCACGTCTGCCGTGGCACCGGTGTATGGCACCAATGTCGCGAGATCGGCCTCATCAGCCTTGGTGGCTACGACACCGGCCAGGGCGGTCAGATCGGCCTCATCGGCCTTCGTCGCGACGACACCGGCCAGGGCGGTCAGATCGGCCTCATCGGCCTTGGTGGCCACGACACCGGCCAGGGCGGTCAGATCGGCCTCGTCAGCCTTGGTGGCGACCACGGCAGCGAGCGCGGTTATGTCCGTGTCATCGGCCTTGGCGGCTAGGGCTGCGCTGATCGTTGGATCGGCCAGGATCTCCGCACCGGTGACGTCTCCGATCTGGCCGACGACGGAGGACACCCCGTACACCGGGAGCGGGTAGACAGGGACGGACGGATCGACGGAGGTGGGGACGTCCGCGATGTCAAGGGAGGCCAGGTTGTGGGGTAGCTGGAGGATCCAGGTGCGTGTGGTGTGGTCCTGGATGCGCTCGTGGACGTCGTAGTGCCAGCCTTCGGGGATGAGGTCAGGGTCATCGGTGGCGATCAGTGTCACGGAGAATGATCCGGCCGCGTCCAGGTCCACGCGGGTCTGCCGCAGCTTTATGATCTTGTCGTATGCAGGGTCCCTGAGGGTCCCGACGGATGGGGTAAAGATCAGCGATCCCTCGGCCGGTACCCCATCGTCCGTGAGGTACGTGCCGGTGACCGTGACCAGTGTGACATCGATGGGGAGCACCATACGTACCTCCTCGTGGTCCGGGCCGGCCCGGAGACCTAGGGCCGGCCCGGATCCGGTCAGGTGGGAATGACCAGGGTCTGGCAGCCACAGACCGGAGTCGGGGGTGCCAGGTTGACCGGCATCAGCAGGTCATGTGCCGTTGTCGACAGGGCCGTGAACAGGGGGGATGGTGCACCCGCACTGGTCAACTGGATGTCGTAGGGGCCAACACCCCACTGGTTCCCGTCGCGGGTCATGGCCTCGACGGTGAAGTTAACGGCGTCATTCTCGATCGTCGGCTTTCCGACCGTCCCCTGGTATAGCCAGGGGAGGAGGTAGTACCCCCACCGGCGTCCGGTTGTGCACCCGCCACCGGCGGTCGCCATCCACAGTTCGATGGCGACGTTGGCCAGGCCGTAGGACGCGCTATCGGTGGTGAAGCCGATGGATGAGGGAGTTGGTGTCGCGTCATCCACGACCAGCGGAGCCCCGGTCAGAAGGTTGATCAATTCCGGGTCGACCTGGCAGAACTCGATCGTTGCTTTGATCCCGTTCAGCAACTTGGGCGACATGTAGTAATAGCACCGTGATCCGTCGGCGAGGGTCGGTGAGATCTCCTGCCCGTCCGTCTCGTCGGCTTCCAGCTCCATGGAGATGAAGCCCTTGGACACCACGGTTGAGCAACTACCGGCGACTAGAGCACCACATGAATCCAGTTTCGTGGCCCGGATGACCAGGCCCTGGAGGTAGCTCACGCACGTTGCCATTACGCCTCCTTTCGTCTTCCCGCGCCACGGCGGGTTGTCGGTCGGGCCGGGGGGCCGGCCGGTTCGATGCTGGCTGGCTCCGCGGTCATGGTCGGGGCCGGCCGTTTCCCGGCCGCGATGAGGTACGCCGAGAGGAACTGCTCGGCGGTGTCCTCATCGACGACGAACCCGCCGTGGCCGGTCGTGATGTCCTGGCCCGGGGGCGTGATGTCCAGGAGCGCGTCGAGGAGCTCACGGGTGTCCAGGCCAGGAACGTCCTTAATAATGATCATGTTGGGACGCCCCAGTTGTAGATAGCCGATGCGGCTACGCAGTCGTAGGACACCGCGTACTCGCGCTCGGCGATCAGATGATATTGATCCGTGGCTTGGTCGAGGAGTTGCCGCGGTGGAGACACAAAGACGTCCGGGGCGCGCCAGACCGTGACGTTCCCTGACACGTAGATCGTCCCGTCGTCCGGGTAGCCCCCACCGAACACCCAGATCGTGCCCATCCGGGTGCGGAATAGCGGACCGTCCTGCACGAGGAGATCCGCATCCATCGCGTGGGCCGCGATCCGGGGCGATGCGTGGAGGTAGCCCACGTTCCCGTACTGGGCGTCAGCGGGGGCCGTGGTGTCGCTCCCGTACAGCCACTGCTCCAGTTCGCCGACAACGTCCGTCAACGTCGCCCCGGGGGCAACGAGTGGTGTTGCCCCCGCGGCGAGGATCGTTGCCATGCCAGCCTCGGCCACGGACTGCTCTCCGTTGGCCAACCGGCGGCGGACCTTCGTTTCAAGGTCCGCCGTGGTTTTTCCGGCGCTACCGCAGGCCAGCGAGGCGTAGACCACGAACGAGTCACGGGTGATCGGTGTCTCATCCGGGTCGTACGTCTTGCTGGCTAGCCGCTCATCGGTGTGACACAGGGTCGCGTAGGACCTGGCGTACCCACACGACACCGGCTCGTACACGATCCCTCCGGCCAGCCCGTGAGTGGGCAGGTCGAGAGGGCCGTTCGCCGCTTGCAGGAGCCCGTACCGGAGACCACGTGGTTCCGGCGCCGGAACTACCTGCGGTGGAGCGATCACCATGGTCGCTCACCTCCCTTCAGGTCGACCGCGGTCGACTGTCAGGAGTGGGTGCAGACGCACAGGCAGCCGGGGTCAACCGAGGTGGTGTAGAGGCGGGACAGGGGGCACATCTGCAGGGCCGCCCAGCCATCCTCGACAAACATCGCTGTGTACTCGTTGGTGGTGAGCTTGGTGGAGTCGTACACCGTGTCGAGGCTGACCACGGGCTGAACAGCCTTGACCCAGGTACCGGCCGGGTAGATCAGGAAGTCAACGGTGAGGGGAAGGGCTGTCAGCGCGGAGGCGCCACCGGGGCCGGCCCCGAGTCCAGAGAAGGCGTCCTGCCAGTCATAGACGAACCGGGGGACGGCTTTTCTGATCGCGAACCACTCGGCGATCTGTGCGTCTGTCACTCCCACCATGTCGACTCCGGTCCGGCGGCTGCCGGCCGCGCGGAGCTGGACGAGGACCCACATTGGGAGTACCACTTCGAGGGTGCCGTTGAAGGCCATGCGGTTTCGGTACTTCGCGTCCGCGATGGCGAGGTCGACCGATCCGAGGAGACTGGAGATCGCATCGTCACACGTCGCGTCTGCGGGGATGACCGTGGACGCGCCGGACGCGGTGACGATCGCGGCAATGAACCCCTGGTTGATCTTGTGTGGCAGGGCGGTCATGGCTTGCTGCGCGAACCACTGCACCACCTCCGGGTACCCCCGACGCTGCAACAGGGACCCGGTGAGGCAGAAGTAGTCGACCCCGAGGCGGACGTCCGAGAACCCGGGGCACGGGATGTCGTAGCAGTACTTGCTTGGGGACTCCGCGATCACCTGCGCCTCGGTGAGGTGGGTGGTGCCAGAGTTCCCGATCCCCGACCACACGGTGGCGAAGTTGGGGCCGCCGCCGGTCGGGATCTGCCAGCCGCCACGATCGGTCTGCAACTCCGGGACGTCCAGGAGGCCGTCCAGGGTCGACAGCTCGCAGAGGGTGTCATAGAGGGGTGCGGACGGCGCGCACCATCCGGCGGCAGCGGTGATCGGCTGGCCGGCCTTCACGGCCTGGGCGAATGACGCGGCGAGGGAACCACCGGGAAGTCGGCGTTCCGACGCGGCGAACTGGGCAACCGGGTAGCCGTCGGTCCCCTCCTGGACGCGGAGTTCCCTCGGGAACTGGCGGCGGAACTCCACGCCACCATGACGGCTGAACTGCCGCATCTCGAATCGGGCTGTCCCGTCCTCGGCGAGGATCGCCGTGTTGACGTTGATGCCAGGCCGGCTGATCGTGGATCCCGCGTCGCGGACTCGGGGGTATCGGTCGACCTGGTAGGCCAGGGCCCGGACGGCGTCGGGGAATCCGTCCAGCTGCTGGCCGGTGGAGAAGCGTCCGGGGACGTCTGCTGCCGCGTGCATGGTGACGGAGACGTTGGGGGTGGTGTCGGGGATGTCGGGGGTTCCGGTGCGGCGGGCTGCGATGTCGCGGACGGTGGGGTTCCGGGTCTTCGCCGCTGCGGTCACGGTGGCGTCGGTGTCCTCGGTGTCGTCTTCGGTGGTGCTGGTGGTGGTGTCGACCGCGGCCGGTGCCGGGGTGGGTGTGGTGGTGGTGTCGACCTCGGCTGCGAGTTCCGCCATGCTGGCGCGGAGGGCTAGGGTTTCGGTGACGGTACGGGCGAGGTCTCGGCAGGCCGTGAGAGCGTCGATGACGTCGGCGGTGGGGGTGACACCGGTGAAGGTTCCGGCGTGCTCGCGGATGCTGGCCAGGGTGGTGGTCAGTTCCTCGTCGGTCGCGGTGGAAAGATCCTCGGGGACCGGGAACGGGAATGCGTACATGATTGTCTGCCTTCGCATGGTGCGGAGGGACGCCCGGCCGGACCGTGGCGGCACCGGTGCGTCGCGATGAGGTGTCTCGGACCCGGCCGGACCGTGGCGGCACCGGGGAGTTGACCTCTGTCGGGAAGATACCACGATCTTGGTAGTTGGTCACTACGCTCCGTGGTTTGTCGCATGCGGCAGACTGAAGTTGTGTTTTTTGATCGAGTGACTATGATGTGGGCATGGCACATCACACCCCGAACCGACGCAGCCTCACCGACGAGGAGACCGCCGCCCTCGATGAGGTCATGACTGAGTACAACGCGATCCGTGAGCGGGCGCGGGCTGATCTCATCGCGGCCCGGAACCGCTACCAGGAGATGATCGTTAATGGTGCAGATTGGCGCGATGAGCGGATCGTTACCATCATCGACGCAGCCGGACCCGAGGGCAGAGGAACTCTCGCGCGGGTCATTGAGCACCTGGAGATGAACCGGTCATACCTGATGGGCCGGCTCCGGAAGGCGCGGCAGCGGCTCAACGACAAAGGCGCCACCCCCCGGATCGGGGGATGACGCCTCCGGTCAACACACACCCTCCGACGCAGAGGAGGGGTTGGAGCGCCGCGAAACACTCACCGTTAGGAGTGTACCGGCCTAAGCTGGCTATAGGGTAGAGGTCAAAAATCAAGCCCGCCCCCGGGTGGATGGGGACGGGCTGGAATGGGACCGGGTAGATCCGCTGAACACGCCCATGGATCATACCATATCCCATTCCATGATCACGAAAGGTTGATCATGGCTACAACTGACATCGAAATCGGCATATCGGTCGAATCACTCTCTGACCACTTCCTGATGTCACCGAACGCCCTCCACAGGGGAGAGGGCGAGTACGCGGGACTCACCCTCCACGAACGCGGCATGCTCGCCGCGCTCCTCACCTTCCGGACCGGCGGCAGCCACCAGTGGGTCACCTCCCGAGCCGGTATCAACGAACTCGCCCCAGAACTGGGGCGAGACAAAGTTTCGTCGATCTTGAAGGGGCTCCGCGAGAAGCGATACCTCTACACCCGTAGGTGCAACGTCGGAGCTGGCCGCTTCCGGTGGGAGTGGAGGGTGTTCATGCGGGCCCGCCCCGAAGGATTCGACCCCTTCACCCACACCATCGACGGCTCCATAGGACATGGTCAAGCCGTCAACGGCTCTGGCCAGGGAAAAGAGGGTGTTTCCGCAGGTCGCACCATCGACGGCTCCATAGGGCCTAACCAGCCGTCGCTAAGAGAAGTAACCCCTCCAAGAAGTACTTCAAGAAGTACCCCCCCTACCCCCCGCACTTCACCACCGGCCCCACCCGTCGAACCCCCGACCGCCACGGGAGGGGAAGGGAACACCGACGAAGACAAGGCGATCAAAGCTGCGATAGCACACCAGCCAGGCTGGAAACCCATCGCCGTCCGAGCCGCACTCCGCCAGGCAATCCAGTCCGGCCGGCCGGCCGACGTCGCCTACCGGGTCATCATCGACCTGGCCCGCGGCGACACCTACGGCCCCACCACCAGCGGCCCACAGCGCCTCCTCGCTAACGGCCCCTGGTGGACCCCCGGCGCCATTTTCGTGCCAGCCCCACCGAAGGACACCACCGCCATATGCGAGCGCCACACGTGGCAACCTACGGGCCCTAGTGGCATATGCCCGAGCTGCGCAGGAGAACGCCACGAGCAGGAAGCCGCACACGCCAGACTCCTAGCCCAACAGGCCACCCCCCGTGACTTCTCCGCCCCGGAGCGCGCCCGTGACCTGTTCGCGGGCATTCCAGCCCTCCAACGGGCACGGGCCCGGACAGCGAAGGCCACAGTATGACCGGTGATGGCGGGTCCTACCGGAGAGTCACCCGGTCCGTCGCCGGAGGCGCTTCCCCCGGTAGGACGGTCCGCGCGATGGTCCGCGCTACCGCCTCCTGGAACTCCACGACCAGGAGGCCGGAGTCGACATCCGAATCGGAGGCCAGAGCCACGAGAACCTTCCCGACCGACGTGCCGAGGAGCCGCGCAACCGCACCATCCCGCCCTAGGGCCATGGCGGACGCTAGCGGCCCCTCCTCCTGCGTGATCGACAACACGACGTCACCCACGGTGATCTCAATCGACACCCGCATGGTCCCCTACTCCCTTCAGCCTGGCGAACTCCGCTTCGGCCTCCGCGACAAGGGACCGCATCGCCGTCGGCGTAGTCGCCTCCCGGTACCGCTGCCAGAGCCGCAGATTCTCCTCCGACCCAACACCACGGGACACCGTCGACCCCCGGCGCATACGCTCCTGCGGAGGATGCCACAGGTGCCACAGGGGATCGAAACCCATCATCGGAGCGCCGGCCAGCCGGTGAAGCGCCAACGACCAGGACAGGTCCTCCTGCCCGTATCCGGCGAACCTAGGATCGATGGGGATCTGAGTGAACACGTCACCGTGGAGGACAACGACACCACCACCCGCCGACCCAACGTAGGTCTCCTCCAGCAGACCCACCATCGTCTTTGGCACCGGCCCGGAGGGCAGCGAGAGACGGCCAGACGTGACCAACTCGGTGGCTTCCCGGGTCAACCGCCGCACGATCCGAAACGGCATCGCCCACCGCGTCACCGGCACCCACCCTGGCCCCGTTGCCCCCACCGCCTCGACCGCGCTACTGATCCCCACCGGTATGACGTCCGCGTCCGCGACCACGACCACGTCATCGGGGTAGGGGCGGACGCTAGCGGCACGCACCGCGCACCCTTTCCGCCAGGGCCCCGGTGGGCCCACGCCCACCCGGACACTCCATGTGGGGTGATTTTCGAACCACCACTGCGTGACGTGGTTGAAGGCCGTTTCCCGGTGCGGGCAGCCAGAACGCCACGGGATCACTACGATCACGCCCACGGCAACGCCCTACGGATCCCCTCGTTGATGTCGACTGTCGGCCGGTAGACCGTCAGCATCCTGGTGGGGTCACCCACCCGGGCCATGACACCGGTTGGCTGGTCCTTGAGGTAGGTCACCTCGTTCAGGACCGAGACCCTGGCGATCCGGGCCATGCGTACCGCGAGATCACCCATTTCAATGCCAACTCCGGAGCAGATATTCACCGGCCCCTCAACGTCCTGCTCAACGATGGCGAGGGAACAGCCCACGACATCATCGACATGGACCCAATCCCGGTACTGGCCGGGCGGACCCCACACGGACAGGTCGGCGGTGAGTACCCGGCGGAGGATCGCGGGGAACGGATAGCACGGGTCCTGGTCGCCACCGTAGCCGGAGAACGGGCGGACGACATGGACGCGGAGGCCGGAGAGCCGAGCGGCCTCGGCCAGGCGTTCACCGGTCAGTTTCGCCCACCCGTAGCGGGCATCGGGTTGCCCCAACGTCCGGTCATCGATCATGGTTTCTTCGAGGTGCACCCAGGGCCGATAGGGGCTGTAATCGCTCCCGAGGATGCGGGAAGCGGCATCGGCGGTCTGGAGGTGAACGGGGTACGCGGCCGATGAGGAGTAGTACAGGACGTGTCGCTGCTGCGTCCGGACGGCCCAGTCAAACATCTGGGCGTCGAGCTCCAGATTCCGGGCGAGGAGCCGCGGTTCACCATCGATCGCTGCCCGGCCACCGACGTGGTAGGCACAGTGCGCCACCAGGTCATAGACGGTGTCCTCGCGCTGGAACACGTCTCGACAGTCAGTGCCAGTTTTCAGGTCGCAGCCTTCTACGGTCCAGCCGCGCTGTTCCAGTTTGGCCCGGATGTGCCTGCCAATGAATCCGGCGTCACCGGTGACCAGTGCCCTCAACGGATACACCCCCATACCACAAATCGATACCATAGTGACAATTCGACATCTCGCGCTCCCGTCTCACCGGACGGCTAGCACGATCTGCGTCGCGGCCACGGTCCAATGGTGCACGACCCGCCACCCACCAGCGGTGACCATCTCCGCGAATCCGGCGACGTCCCAAGCCCACACGTGGTGCTCGTAGTGCCGCTCGGGTGTCTCCTCACACGGCACCGAACAGACTAGGGCCCGACCGTGGCATGCCGCGCGCGCCACTAGCCTGTGAGGGTCGCGGAGGTGCTCTAGGAGCTCGGTCGCGACCACGACCTCACCCCACTCAACCGGGTCGGTGGTGATGTCGGCGAATCGGACATCGACGCCACGACGCCGTGACGCGCTGACGTTGGTCTGCTGGAGGTCATAGCCCCAGCAGGTGAGTCCGGCCCCGAGGAGGGAGAGAAGACCGCCGTCCCCGGCCCCGAGGTCAACGACCGTGGTCGCGCCGATCATCTGTGTGGCCTCGACCACGGCTGCTGCTGAGGAGAGGAGCCGCGCCCGGTGGGTTGGTTGCTCCAGGTGTGGGGCGTGCTCCCGGCCGGCGTACCAGCGGCGGGTGGTGCACTCGGGGATGCTGCCAGGCTCGTGGAGGCGATATTCAGCCACGGAGTGACCTCACTTTCTCTGCGTCGGTGGCAAGGTGCTCCTCGGCGTACTGACCATAGGCCGTCCGGTCGGCGTCGATCACATCGAGGGCATTGACTCTCTCATATCCGGCATCCATTGCCGCCTTGTCAACATATGGATGCATATGCTCAACGATGACCTCAGGGAGGTACCGCAGGCACCCGGCAGCCTGGCCGAGGTCCAGCCAGAAGTTGTCGATCCATAGGTGCCGTAGCACCGGAGGGCACATCCACCCGAGCTCCCGTACGATGCTGGCGCTCATCGCGCATTGGGTGGGGAGGGCCTCGTGCTGAAGGAGGTCATCCCCGTACACGATCCCTGCACCCATCTCCCGGAGCGCGGCCAGGTACGCGGTGTCCCATCCGGGTGTGCGTGGTCGGTGATCGTCGCCCATGAAGCCGATGGCTTCGGCGCCGGGGTCATCCGTGTTGTCCGCTAGCGCGGTGGCTGCCTCGTTGAGCGCGGCGGACATGCAGCCGCCGGATACCGCCGTCACCGTGACCCGGGGGTCAGAGACCGCGGCAACTACGTCCCGGTATCGGTCGAGGTCCGGATCATCGGAATCAACGGCGATGAGGAGCCGGGTATCCCGGCTGTGGGTGGTGCCGAGGAATGCCCCGGCGAGATCGGTCACGGAGTGCGGACGTCCCCGTGATGGGACGATGACGATGAGACTCACGGTCGTACCTCTGTCAGGGTTGCTGGCGGTAGGGATCGTGGCCTGCCGCACTTAGGGTTCCATTCTGGGGCCTGGCCCGCGGCCGGCGGCCGGCGGCTGACCCGCGGTGGCCGGCGGCACCGCGGTGGCGTGTGTTGATCTACCGAGGCTAGAGGGAGAGGTATCCTGCCGTGGTGGGAAAGAGCGTGGCGTTGATATCCCGTGACAACGGGGTAGGGCTCACCAATGACATGAGGCTCCTTGACGGCTTACTCACTAATGCCGGATACGTGGTGTCATGGGTTGATTGGCAGCAGAATATCATGGAGCGCCATGACATCGCGATCTTCCTTGAGTTGTGGAATCCCCGACTCACGCACTACGCCACCCACACCGTAGGGGTGTTCAATCTGGAGTGGTTCCAGCGGCAGTGGACCATCGGACTCCACTCCTGCACCCAGGTATGGGCAAAGTCCGCTGAAGCACAACACCTGTTCACCCGGCACTGGGGGGTCAAGCGGAGCTTCCACACCGGGTTCATGTCCCGTGATCTACACGCCCCCGGAGTCATGAAGAAGCCCGTCGCGGTGCACCTGCGCGGTAAGTCATCGCTCAAGGGCACCGGTGCCGTGCTGGAGGCCTGGGCAACCAATCTGGATCTTCCCCCACTGACAGTCATCTCCCGGGATCACCTTGATGTGCCCGCGGGTGTGCGACTCCTCCACCACCTGAGCGATGATCAGCTGGTGGAGGAACTCAACCGGGCCCAGATCCACGTGTGCCCATCGGAGACGGAGGGATGGGGGCACTACATCGCCGAGGGCATGTCCACCGGTGCCGTGGTGGTCACCACCAATGCCTCACCGATGTCAGAGCACGTCACGCCGGACGTCGGCATGCTCATCGATCCAGTCGCGAAGTGCCAGCACGGACTCGCGACGGCGTGGTGCGTCGACGCTCCGGGGATCGCGAGGGCCGTCCGCGCGGTAGCCGCCATGACCCCGGGGCAGCGGGCGGACATGGGTGCTCGTGCGCGCGCGCGGTTCCAGGCCCGTAACGCGGAGTTCCAATCCATGGCACTTCGCCTTCTATCGGAATTGTGAGTAAATGGATCTTCACGGGATCATTCGGACGGAACTCACCGCGCTCGCCGGCCGGGAAAACCGCGCACTGGACATCATCGAAACCGGAACCATCCGGGGCGCAGAGGACCGGTACCGCACCGGTGATGGCTGGTCAACGGTCGCGTTCGCGGAGCACGTCCGGGACAACGCCGGTTCATTCACGAGCATCGACCTGGACGTGTCGATAGCGCGGGCTGTCCTCGCCGGCCACATCGACCACCTTGACCGGTATGTGACCTTCATCGAAGGCCACTCCATCCAGGCATTGGCGCAGGCCGCAGCGAGCGGACGGCGACCAGACGTGGTCATGCTAGACTCCGACAACGATGCACAGTTGATCTTCCATGAGTATCTGGTCGCATCGGTGATGCTCAACCGACCGGGGCTCCTCATCGTCGATGACGTCGAGCTCGAATCAGAGTTGATCGTCAAGGGGCACCAGATCGTGCCGTGGCTTGACCGTGAGGGTGTGCCCTACGAGATCGTGCAGCGGGACGCGATGGGGTACACGACCGGTGTCCTGATCGCACGCTTCGGATGTCCCTGATGCAGATCGTGATCGTTCCCGGGTGGCGGAGGGCCGGTTTTCTGGAGGCGTGCCTACGCCGGATGCACGCATGCGACCGGCCAGACCTACTGGTGTGGATCACTCTCGACCGGGGGTACGACAAGGCATCCATGGCGGTAGCGCAGCGGTGGGCGTCAGCCTGGTCTGGCCGGTGCGATGTCCTCATCGACAGCCACCCGTACCCGGGTAACTCCCACAACCTGCTGTGCTGCTACAAACACGCCCTGGACCACCGGCCGGCCCCGGAGTTGATTCACCTGGTAGAGGAAGACGTTTTCATCGCCGACGGCTACTTTGACTTCCACGACCAGGTCCATGCCCTGGCGCCGGAGGCCTTCGCGGTGTCGGCGTGCCAGGCGCAGATGTTCATCGAGTGTGGGCCAGTTCCCGAACCACATCCAGGGCGGGTGTCGCTAGCCCCCCGCTATCAGTCGCTGGGGGTCTCATTCCGCCCCGACCGGTTGGAGGCGATCCGCCGTCACCTGGTCCCCGGGTACTTCGCCAATCCGATGGGGTACTGCCGGGTGGCGTTCCCGCATAGCCGGCTGCCCGCGGCCAATGCGGAGCAGGACGGGCTACTGGATCGGATCGTTGAGGCCAGCGGTACGGGTGTCGCGTACCCGTGGACTCCACGCGCCTATCACGCCGGGTTCATCGGCTACCACCGCAATGGGCTACGGCTACCGGGCAGCCCGGAGGAGCAAGCCGACCGGCTCCTCATCATGACCGCCGAGGAACTGAACGCGGCAGCGTACTCCTACCCCGATCATGTGACCGTTGATCTTAACGTGGCCGCGGGACCCGTCACGGAGATCGTCGCCTGGCCATAGATGAGGGGCCCCACCCGCAACCCGGATGGGGCCCCTCATCGGTCAGGCTTTCTCGTAGCTCCCACCAGCGATCCGGGCGGCAGCCAGCTTCGCCGCGATCAGCGACGTCTTCGTCGCTACCGTGTTCCCGTTCGCGTCGAGGACGTTCCATGTTGGGGTGGGGTCTGATGTTGCCGCCGTTTGGTTGGCCACGACCCGGTTACCGCAGCACACCTCACATCACCTCGTTCAGTTCGGACCGGAGCCGCGCTACGGCACCGGCGTTGATCGCATCATCGACTTCGGCGAAGAGCACCGAGACGACGTCATCATCCACGGCATCAGCCGTGGTGCTGGCCACCGCGGCTGCCGGGTCCTCCGGCCGGCCCTCGACCTCTTCCATGGCGGTGGCCGGCTCAGCCGACGCCATGGCGAGGTGGGATGCGAGACGGGAGGAGAGACGCCCGGCGAGGAGATCCGCCAACCGCTCATAGTCGATGCTCATCCCACCGGGAGCCTCATCCGGAGTCGGTCGTACCACACCAGCGGCGGTTAGCGCCGCAACCTGGCCGGCCGCGACCCGGAACCGGGGTAGCGGGAATCCGGGCTCCTCCCGGGCCAGCGCGAGGATCTCTACGAGTTCCGTGCGGCCCCCGGCCGGCCGCCAGTCCCCTGACACCTTCTGTCGGGACAACGCGGCGAGATCTTCCACGTTGGCCTCGGAGTTCGCGACACCTGCCACCCACACCGCGTTAAGGCGGGTATCTTCCCCAGCCCGAACCCATGCCACGGTGGCTAGCTGGTCGTGGTGGGCAATCGCACCGCCGAGGGACAGTTTCAGACAGGCGTGGTCGTCGTTGCGGCCCCCACACTGCCGACAGGTGCAGCTGAACCGCCCGCCGCCAGTGGTGATCCGACCTACCGTCGCGGGGAAGCCATCCGGCTGGTAGCGGTGGAACATGCCGTAGCCGTCGGTGTCGACAGGGGCCGTGGTGCACACCCCCGGCATGCCGACGTGACAGGTGTCATGGGTCGCGATGTGGCCGAACACCCGCCCATCGTCGGTGACCGTGATGGGTGTGATCCGGTCAAGCTGCGGATCCGCGAACAGGACTGGATCGTAGGTGGTGAGGGTCCCGGCAGCGGCTGTCAGCGTGGCCATGAGCGCGGCGGACTCCGATGCCCACGGGGCAATGATCGTGTCGTCGTCGAACTCCTCCGCCATCCGGGCATAGAGCCCTTCAACCACGGTCTTCATCGCGTCCTGGTCCGCCTGGGGGATGACGGTCCCACCCATGGAGCCCTGGAGGACCCCGGCGACGGTGAAGACCGCGCGGGGGACGATCTGCCGCGTACCCTCGACCACATCGACGATGGGGAACCCGTAGGCTCCCTTGGTCTCCGGGTCCGCCTCGTCATCCTGGTAGAGGAACGCTTCGGCGTAGGCACCCCAGTCAGGGTCGCCACCGCCGATCCCGGAGTCGTCCGCGATCCGCTTCTCAGCGGCCGGCCCGTCCCAGGCCAGATCCCGTTCGGCCAGGGGGAGATCGGACCAGCCAGTGTCCCGGATGGCTGCGGTGATGGTGGCCTCTTCGGTGAGGAGTTCGAAGGGCCGACACTCGGCGAATGCTGGTATCCCCACCAGCGTGGCGGCAGCGATCTCGTATGCGGTGAAGAGAAGCTCCAGTTCCTGGTCTTCGCCCTCCTCGCCCCAGAACAGGGCGTCAAGTTGCTCTTCCGTGAGGGGTTCATCGGATCCGACGAGGGCGATTGCGGCTTCGCAGGCCCCGGCATCGACGGAGGGGCCAATAACCTGCTGGCTGAGGAGGTACTTCACCTCGGCGACGTCTTCGGCTAGGCGCGGCATGTCGCCGGGGCTGACGTCATCGAACAATCTGCCGGCCCCCCACGCGGCCCGGAGGTCATCGGCGAATTTGGACTTCTTGACGCACTTCGCGTCGATCCATCCGGCCTCGATTGCCTCGGCGACCGTACCGTATTCGATCTTCTCCAGTGATCCGACGATCACGGAGTTGTCGTGTCCTCCAGTGTCCGGCCGCTGCCATTTCAGCGGCAACGGGAGTTCGCGGGATGACACCCCGGACGACAGGAAGCGCCTGCCGTCCCCCGTGGAGACGTCGAGGGGGGCAAGCATGCCCCTCCATCCGGTACCCATACCTAGCCCCTAACCATCAGTAGTTCTTCATCGGACGGTGAGTGAGGTCAACGTTTTCGCCGGGCGCCAGGAGGATCGTGGTGCACCGGCACTGGACCACTTCCTTCGCCGGGCCCAACGGATCCCCCGGAAACCGCAGTTGCGCCTCGCCGACGATGAATGGCTGCCCGAGCGACACACGCTGACCATCAGCATTCGCGTGAGTCACCCTGGTCCGGGCATCGATCGTCGCCACCCACATCTGCTCAAACGGGGTACCCAACTCCTCGGCCACCGCCGCGAACGCATCCTGCCGGCCAGCATTCAGCGCGCCCATCGTTTCCGTGCGAGCGACCACGGTCGCCCGGTTCGCCCACCGCGCCGTGCGGGTGGACGACAGAACCTCATCGACCCGATCCGCGATCTCCACCGCGCTCTCACCTAAACTCGCCCCCACCGCGACCTGCCGCGCCACCAGATCAAACGTGGAATCCAGGGTCCGCACCATCCGGTTGGATACCGTCGCGAGGTGTTCGACCACGGCCGGCCGGAAGTCGAACCGGTACCCCTCGCCGAGGAGGGACCGATAGGCGCGTCCGATCGCGTCCCGGATCGGACCGCGGACCACCCGGTCAACGGCGGCAGCCCACTGCGGGGACGTCGCGAACAAGGCCGCCGGATCGGGGACCGCCGTGTGGAGGACGGCCCGGGATGCCAGGACCAGCCACCCGGACAACTCGGCCCAGAAGGCGTCACGAATCGCGGCCTCCACCACGGCCATCTCCAGGGCCGCATCCATCCGGGATACCAGCCATGGGTCTGTCCCCTCGCCGTCCCACACCGGTTCCGCCCCTGTGATGGGCCGCGCTCCGTGCTCCTGCGCGAACCATGCCGCATCGTCGGGGCCGTCCGGGTAGAACACGTCCCCGGCCGCGTTGACCATCGCCCCGGGTACCGTCCTGGCGTATTCCAGCGACCACATGTCATCCACGGTGCGCCACCTGGAGCCGTTGCATGGCCGATGGTGTTGTGAAGAGCGTTTCGACGTCAGCGGGGTCATAGGCGATCCCTCGGGCCAGGAGGTCACGGCAGTGCTCCTCCACCATCGAGAGGAACAGTGCGTCATCGATGCCGAAGGCCGAACCGATACCGGTGAACTCGTCCCGCCACGCACCGGTGAGGGACATC